>JABUSI010000267.1 GCA_021442745.1 Erysipelotrichaceae bacterium
TTGAGCGGCTTGTTACGGGTAAACGGTTCAGTTGCGTACATTAAACTGGGACGGTTTGAAGAAGCCATTGTCTGTCTGAACGAAGTGAAGAATCAGAAGCTTCTTGGAAAACAGGTGAATCTGGTGTATGCGATCAATATGTGCATGGCACTTCTGGGAGCAGGAAAAGTACAGGAAGCAACGGACTTGTTTGAACAGTCGGAAGGGTTACTGAAGCAGTTCAGGGAAGATGTGCAGTACCGGGAAGCCGTCAACAGTCTGTATTACGAATTCGAACGGTTAAAAACAATCCGGTAACGAAACGAAAACGACAGAAGTACGCATAACCTTCTGTCGTTTTGTGTTATCATTATGAATAAGAAGTGAAGAAAATAACGGAGGAATTCTTATGAAAGAAGCTCATATTCAGTTAGATGCGAGTGTCAATGCGAAATGTGCGGTGTTACCGGGGGATCCGAAACGGGTGGATGTCATTGCATCCTTACTGGAAGACGTGCAGCCGCTGACATTTAACCGGGAATACCGTTCGGTTGTCGGTACATACAAAGGTATGCGGGTCATTGCGATTTCGACCGGAATGGGTGGTTCGTCTACGGCAATTGCGGTGGAAGAACTGAAACACATCGGTGTGAATACGATGGTCCGGATCGGTTCCTGCGGGGCTTATCAGGAAGGCATTGATTTAGGGGATCTGGTATTGGTGGAAGGTGCCATCCGGGAAGACGGTGCATCCAAGTGTTACGTGGATTCCATATATCCGGCATGTCCGGACTATCGCCTGATCGGGAAGTGTGAAGAAGCGGCGAAGGCATTCGGTTTTCCGTATCATACCGGTATTGCCCTGTCACACGAATCGTTTTATCACGATGAGAATGACCGGCAGACGGAATACTGGAGAAAGAAGGGTGTTCTGGGAGCGGACTTTGAATCGGCTGCCTTGTTTACGGTCGGACGGTTGCGTCATGTGCATACGGCTTCCATTCTGAATAACGTAGTTGTGTACGGTGTGGATTCTGCGGATGCGGTAGCGGATTATGCCGGCGGAGCATCCAAAACGGCAGAAGGTGAACGCAGGGAAGCACTGGTAGCATTGGAAGCGATGTATCTGTTACAGAAGGAGCTCTAGTGAATGAAACAACTGTTATATGTGGATTGTAATATCCGGCTGGAGAAATCCAGAACGAAACAACTGGCGGATGCATTTCTGGAAAACGTTTCCGATGACTATGAAATCGTTCATCTGAACCTGATGGAAGAACCGTTGCAACCGCAGACAGGAAAATTTTACTTTGACCGGGAAGAATTGCTGAAGGAAGGAAACCGGACGCATGAACGGTTTCGGTATGCTCACCAGATTGCCAATGCGGATGTTGTCGTGATGGCGGCTCCGTTCTGGGATCTGTCGTTTCCGGCACTTTTGAAAATCTATATCGAAAACTGTTCCGTCGACGGTATTACCTTTGAAAGTGATGAAACCGGATTGCATGGTTTATGCAAAGGAAAACTGATATATCTGACGACCCGTGGCGGTATTTACAAGGATTCCACCTGGGCACAGGACGTACCGTATCTGAAGGCGATACAGGAGTTTCTGGGGTTTACCTCGTTTGATTACGTAGCGGCAGACGGGATGGATATTACACCGGAATACCGGAAACAGTCTCTGGATGAGGCAAAAAAGAAAGCGGCGGAATTAGCGAAGACTTTATAGAACAGGATTATTTTTCCTGTTCTTTTTTTGCGAAAAAAAGAAGGGTTATTTTAACCCTCCCTTGAATAAGTAGAAGAAATCGTTATCCGGTAATTCCTTCATGTCGGAGATGTCAACGTGCTTGTTGTCGGCAATGCGACGGAGTAATTTCAGTGACAATTGGGACAGGTAGAAATCGTTGATGATGTGATCTTCGTATCCGAACGGGATTTCGATGACGTTGTTGTAGTACGGATACAGATGCTTTGGATATAAGGTTTCGATTTCGGTGTTCGCTTTGAATACGATTAAGTCAGATGCCTGCAGTTTGGATAAATTGATCCGTCCGTGACAGAAATTGTATTTGTCGTGCAATACGATGGCTGCCAGTCCGCCTTCAATCATGCCGGATTCCAGCATCATGGAAGCGGTGGATGTTTCATAACCGGTCATGACTTCGTACAGCTGCGCATTCGATGTTGTCCGGATATCGGTATCCAGGATTTCATCAAGTAATTGCCGGTCGTTTTGATAGTACATCAGTAAGATGGATAACGGTACCAGGGTAGCGCTGACGGAGACGTAGGAATCTTCCTTGATCATGTTGTACAGCATGTTGGTGAAGCCTTCCCTCGGCTTGCCGGTAAACAG
>JABUSI010000126.1 GCA_021442745.1 Erysipelotrichaceae bacterium
ATCCGTTCCGCTTCCATACATTCTTCATACGTCGAGCAGTCAGCCATTGCCAGTCTGCCGTTTGCGTGAATGTAGTCAACCAGATCTTCTACTTTTTCCCCGTTCGGGCGAACACGGTCTGTGGCATCCAGCGCAATGATTTCGGATCTGGTTTCCAAAAGTTCATCAATTTCCTTTTTGGTTGGTGTAATGTAAATCGGGCTGTCCGGATAATTCCGCTTTACGATACCGATAATCGGCAGATCCACATTCTTCTGGATTTCCAGAATGTCTTCTTTACTCTGGGCACGGATTCCGCTTGCACCGCCTTGCATGGCAGCCAATGCCATTCTTCCCATAATAAAGGAAGAGTGCAATGGTTCATCCGGTAAAGCCTGACAACTTACAATCAACTTTCCCTTTAAATCATCCAATAACATATTATCTTTTTTCCTCCGTTTATACTTATATTCTACACTATTTTGTACCGTAAAACACCCGATAAAGGAAAAAAGAGAAAGTTTTCCCTTTCTCTTACACAAAATCCGTTTCTATCGTCAGGTTGATTTCATATTGCGGATAGATTCCGTTCAGATACGCAAGGAAATCCCGGCGCAGTTCTTCCCAGTCCCGTAAGGCGTATTCCACAGTCAGATCGACATACAATACACCGTTTGCGGTATCAACGTATACCGCATGATAACTGCGGACATTTTCTTTTTCCCTGACATATTTTGCGATGGATCTGCGGATTTCATTGACACCGTCATGATCGTTACCGACCGCATACAATCCGAATACCATCGTTACGTGATATTCGTTCATAATATCCAGCTGCAGCTGATGAATAACCTGATAAATCTCTCCCACGGTCTTTTCATGGTCAATTTCCACGTTCACGGAACCGGAATACGCTTGAGGGCCGTAATTGTGCAGCATCATATCCGCTGCCCCCAGAATACCTTCCGTACTGCGGATTTTCCGATACAATTCCTTTGCCAGCTGTTCATCCCCCGGACGCCCCAGCAATTCACTGACGGTATTTTTCAATACTTCGATCCCCGTCTTCAGAATTACTCCGGACATCACGATTCCGGCATAGGCATCAATGGACACGCTTGTCAGCAGAAATACCAGTGTGGAACCGATTGTTACTACAGACACAAAGCTGTCGTTCTGACTATCCGCTCCCAATGCCTCCAGTGTCGGTGCATTGACGCTCTTTCCCATCTTCTTTGTATAGGCACCCAACAGATACTTGATAACGGCAGAGGCGGCTACAATAATCAGTGATACATAGGAAACCTGCAACTCTTCCGGATGAAATACCAGTTGTACCGAACTCTGCAGCATTTCCACACCGGTTATCAGAATCAGAATCGCAATGACCAGATTGGTCAGATATTCCACTCGTCCGTATCCGAACGGGTGTTTTTCATCCGGATGTTTACCGGCCAGTTTCGAACCCACCAGAGTCAGAATGGCCGTCAGGGCATCGGACGCATTGTTGACACCTTCCGATACAATCGCAATGGAAGAAGACAACAGACCGACAATAACCTTGGTTGCCGCAATCAGCACGTTTACGACGATTCCCAGTCCCGAAGTCATCTGAATGACACTGTCCCGGTTTTCCGGATCCTGTTTCAACCACTTATACAAAACATTCATAGTTAAATTACCCTCCGGCCGTTTTCAGATACCACAACTTCCGTACCAATCATAAAACCCACAGATCTTACGGAAACACTGACTTTCGTCCGTACGGTAATTTTTGCGTAATTCCGCAATGTCTCCGTATTCATTCATCCTCCCTGTCCAGTGACAGCACGAGTTCCTCGTCCGTCATCTCCCGGTATTCGCCGGCTTCCAATGTTTCATCCAGCCACAGATTCCCGATCCGTAACCGGACCAGATGCTCCGTTTCGTTCTCACAGGCATGAATCATCCGCTTTACCTGATGGAACTTTCCTTCGCGGATAATCAGACGCACGTGATAGTCGTCTTCCACAATACATTTTGCCGGAGCACATTGTTCTTCTTCATTGATACGGATTCCTTTTTCAATCTGTGCTATGTAAGAAGAATCAAACGGCTTCTGCAACGTAACGTAATATTCTTTTTCCACATGATGTTTCGGAGATGTCAGCTTATGGGCATACTCCCCGTCATTGGTAATCAGAAGTAACCCTTCCGTATCTTTATCCAGTCTTCCGACCGTAAACAGATCTTTTCCTTCAAACTGTTCAAACAGGTCAAATACGGTAGGATCCCTGTCCTCATTGGCACATACATACCCCGCGGGCTTGTTCATCATCAGATAAATCTGACTGCGATACAGCACTTCTATGCCGTCAAC
>JABUSI010000187.1 GCA_021442745.1 Erysipelotrichaceae bacterium
GATTCTTTTACTATTTCGAAATCAATACTGCACGACAAGGAGATCCTTCCGCTCCCTGTATATTCAAAGGTGCTGCACACAGAATATAGAACCCTTCCGGAACATCTTTTAAACGTATTCCCTCCAGTAAAACGACTTCTTTTTCCAGCAGTATTTTATGTACCTCCACAGGGTTTTTTAAAGGCCCTACGGACTGAGATTCGTTTCCCAGTAATACAATCCCGGAGCCCGCAAAAACCTCTGCAGCAGCCTCTGTAACCTCCGCGTCACCTTTAATCAGTATTCGCCGGTAACTGTCATCGTGATTCCTTTTCGCATTCTCCAGTATACGCTTTGCATCCTCACCCGATACGTTCCCTTCACAAGAAGCAACATAAGTATTTCCGACAAACGACTCCGGCGACAACTGATCAATCGTTTTTCCATCAGCTTTAAAATGAGATGGAGCATCGCAATGCGTTCCGTTATGTACACACATATATACTGCCGACAAGTTATATAAACTTCCTTCCGACATCCGTTCCAAAGGCTTTAGCGACGGGATCGGATCACCAGGATACACTTCACAAGACAGAATTTCCTGTGATATGTCATATACCTTCATGGTCTCATTTTCCTTTATCTCTATACTAACCTAACAGTTACTATTTCCAGACTTTTTTATTACCCTTGACTACTTTGTACAATTCCGGGGCACAGATTCCTAAGAGAAAAGTTCCGCATACAAACTTGGTAGTCTTCTTCGCTTTCTTCGGAAGTTCCATTCCCGCAAGCACGCCCAACGCAATCAGGCAGAAGTGCAGCACGGTATGATCTTCATTCCCGGACTGAACTGCATATCGGTTTCCTTCTTCAAATACATTCTTCATACTTCTACCTCCTTTTTTTGGTAATTCTTTACAAATATAATTATACCTCTATACATCTTTACAAGACGGAACAGGTATTTTTTGTATAGATACTGTCATAATTTGACAAAAACAGCGTTTTTGATTTTGTCTTTATCGTAATTAATTCGTTACTAACTCCTATTCTAAGATATCTTTACATCTGCAATCTGATCTTGATAGTCTCAAAAAACTGTAAATACAGTCCGATTTTTATTTACTATATACATAATATATAAATAATTCATCGATGTAATACACAAATTTCGGCCATATCTTTACAGCAAACCCCGTAAATACGATGTTAACGACCTTTGTTGGTGACTTTTCGTCAGTTCTTTCAGCAGTATTGAACCGTTTTCTCATTTTTGCTGCTGCCCGAAGCTCTGTTTGCGCAAAGGATCAGGTTTTTTAGTATAAAATTCCTCACTGAATTCCCAGTTTCAGTAAAAACCACTCTTTCCGCCTTGTTCAATTGGACTGTTTTTAAATCCAAGCAGGCACTCATTGTTAGCTGGAAACTATAGTTTTTCCGGCAGGATTCAAAATATTCTGCTCCATTTTCAGTTCTTTTAGCAGCCGGAAATTTCGTTTTCATCTTATTACCTATCACAGATGCTCATGAAATTTCAATCTCAAAACTACTCTTCTCTATTGTATGTATAGAGTTGCTCATTCTACTCCTCAAACAGATTTTCTTCCGGTTCCGTCCATTCCTTAACGACTTCATACAAGAGGTCAGCGTCATTTTTCTTAACCACTTCTTTGATCTGGAGCACCTTCACAACCAGGTGTCTGCGACCAAAAATTACCTCAATTTCATCATTGAGTTTTACCTCATATGCCGGCTTACAAATTTTGCCATTTACCAAAACTCTATTGTTGTGCGCGAGTTCTTTTGACACTGTCCGACGTTTTAAAATTCTGGAAACTTTTAAATATTTATCCAATCTCATAACTTTTTGACCTCTTTTATATTCTACCAAGTTCACAGGCGTTCGCGCAAGATTCTGTTCCTCTATGCGAAACACGAAAAAATACACGGTTATTTTATTTCTTTCATTTACTTACGTATATTCCCTTTT
Organism: Erysipelotrichaceae bacterium; assembly: GCA_021442745.1. Taxonomy (GTDB): domain Bacteria; phylum Bacillota_I; class Bacilli_A; order Erysipelotrichales; family Erysipelotrichaceae; genus RGIG4607. The sequence goes on from JABUSI010000187.1 coordinate 1,973, forward strand.
ATTCGCATATATTTTAACATTTTTATCTGTTTTCAGGCCTGTAATCACCCTCTGATTGATCAGTTTTCGTACATTTATCCGTTAAATGATCTTTTTTGTCCGTTTATCGGGTCGTTTTTCAGTTTAAAAGACCGGATAAAGTCCCTCCCATGACTTCATCCGGTCTTTTCTAAAAACTTTTAGTCCTCTGTAGAATTACACCACTCTCAAGCTTCAGGATATAACCGAATACGGTTGATGGAGTATTAGTCCTCTGTAGAATTACACCACTCTCAAGCTTTGGTCGACTATTATCAAAGAATTAACACAGTATTAGTCCTCTGTAGAATTACACCACTCTCAAGCCT
>JABUSI010000181.1 GCA_021442745.1 Erysipelotrichaceae bacterium
AAGGAACAGGCGCATAAACTGCCGAACCAGATGTCCGGTGGTCAGATGCAGCGGGTAGCCATTGCCCGTGCAATGATCAATAATCCGACCATTTTACTGGCGGACGAACCGACGGGGGCTTTGGATACGGAAACGAGTTTACAGGTTATGGATCTGTTAAAGGAAGTTGCCAAAGACCACCTGGTTGTTATGGTAACGCACAATCCGGAACTGGCGGAACAGTATGCCAACCGTATTATCCGTCTGAAGGACGGAAGAATTACGGAAGATACCAATGCGTTTGACACAACCGCAAGGATCGTATCGACGGACAATATGGGAAAGACGTCCATGAGTTTCTTTACGGCATTGTCTTTGTCCCTGCGTAATTTAATGACGAAAAAACTGCGTACGTTTATGACGGCTTTTGCGGGCAGTATCGGTATTTTAGGAATCTCCTTGATTCTTTCCGTATCCAGCGGGGTGCAGAATTACATCGACCAGATGCAGGAAGAAACCTTATCCACGTATCCGCTGACGATTGAATCGGAAACGGCGGATACGACGTCCATTATTACGTCTATTATGGGAACCATTACCGATGCGTTTGAGAATGATGCGGATGTCACCGAAGCACAGGTGGTCAGCAGTATGTTTGCGCAGATCGGGACCAATGACATCAGTGCATTCAAAAACCGTTTTGAGAACGCTCCGAAACAATTGAAGGCGGGCATCAATGCCGTGCAATATACGTATGGAGTCAGACCGCTTATCTATTCCGAAAGTTTTGAGTTCGGGGTCGTGCAGTTGAATCCGTCCAAGATGTTTGCGAATACGATGGCGCAGTATATGAGCATGAGTTCCTTGTCAGGCTCCATGAATATGTTCCAGCAGATGGTGGATAATCAGGAATTACTGAACAGTCAGTATGATTTACTGATCGGAAAGTGGCCGGAACAATATGATGAAGTCATCATGATTATTTCCGAGAAACATGCCATCAGCGATTTTATGGTATACAGTCTGGGATGGCGTGATCCGGCGGAACTGAAGGACATGATTCAGAAAGTCATGGCCGGGGAAGAATCCACGTATGAAAACGAAGCGATGTCCTGGTCATATGAAGATTTCCTGAATACCGAATTCAAAATGGTATTACCGGGCAATTTATACAAATACAACAAAAAATACAATGTATATGAAGATATGACGGACGATGAAGATTACATGAAGGAAGTCATCAAAGACGGTGTCAGCCTGAAAGTAGTCGGTGTCATTGCCAAGAAAGCCGGCGTCAGCGCAACATGCATGCAGGACGGTATCGCGTATCGCTCCGATCTGATTGACTATATCATCAAGGAATCCTATAAGAGTCCGATTGTGCAGAAACAGCTGAACAACGAAGATGTTGACGTATTCTCCGGTAAAACGTTTGAAGAATTGCGGGATGAGTCCGACGACAAAGGAACGATGGATTTTGAGGATATGATTTCCATTGATGAAGAAGCATTAAAGAATGCGTTCGGGATGGATATCGACCAGAAGACGATTGAAAAGATGATTTCGGATTCGACGACAACCATTTCGGATTCTCTTACAACCGATACTTCCGCAGCTACCGGAAAAGTCAGCGATACCTTTATATATCTTGCGAAAGATATGATAAATTCCTATATTGAAACACATGCGGATCCTCAAAGCGGTATGGCTATGCTGAGTGGCAGCGAGATTGCGGGTGTGGTTTCCGGATATATGAGTGGTGAAACCGCAAACAGCAGAATGCAGAAATTAACCGATGAATACATGGTACCGGTGGATGCGTATAAGAATCTGTATTCACCTCTTCTGACAAGCCTGTTGCAGGCATATCTGACCAGTGCGAATGAAGTGACGGAGTTTGATGAATCCCTGATGGCACCGTTAATGCCGGCCATGGTGGACACGTTAGTCAGCGGTTTTGCGGATAGTGCACCGATTCAACAGGCATTCGGACAATTGGGTACGGTAATGACGGAAGCGAAGATGAAGGTGTCCGTATTAACCGAAGTCGGAACGTTATCCGGAAGTCTGATTAAAACTTTGACGGGAGGTATCAGATTCGATACCGATGCATTTGCGAATGCGTTCAAGTTTAACATGGATGAAGATGAATTATCCCGTCTGATGAGTGCGTATCTGTCTGCGGATGAAGACGCAAACTATGTCACGAACCTGGCAAAACTGGGATATGCGGACATCAATAAACCGACCGCTATGTCCATCTATCTGAAAGACTTCGACGCCAAGGAACAGTTCAAGACGTTTGTCGAAGATTACAATGCGGAAATGGAACAGAA
>JABUSI010000035.1 GCA_021442745.1 Erysipelotrichaceae bacterium
GATTAAAACTGTAAACAATGAAAGGATATCCTTTCTTAACATAAAACAAGGAGACAGAATGTATGAAAATCGATCAAGAGAAACTTCCTATTATTTATGAATGCCTGAAGGAACATGATGTGGATGCCTGGCTGATTACGGGCCGGGAAAGCATTATGAAAAGCGAACCGATTTTACCGGTACTGGGGGATATGAGTTTTATCATTGCGACGACTCTGATTTTCACCAAAGAAGAAAAACTTCTGGCAATTGTATCGCCGCTGGATGTGGAAGCGTTCAAACTGGTAGAAGGTGTGGATGAAGTGTATGAGTATCCGACAACGATGGAAGATACCATCTATGAAGTATTGCAGACATTGAAACCGAAGAAACTGGCTCTGAACTATTCCAAGAGTGATGCGGCTGCCGATGGATTGACGGTAGGCAACTATATGATGCTGCAAAAGGTTTTTGCACGTCTGGATTATACGGTGGAAACGGTCAGTGCGTTCCCGATTGTTTCGGAAGTACGGGGCAGAAAAACATCAGGCCAGATTGCGAAAATCCGTCATTGTGCCGTAAAGGCGGAGGAATATCTGCGGATGGTTCCGGGAATCTGTAAAAAAGGAACGACTTCTCTTGATATTTTTAATTTCCTGCATGAAGTGGCATATAACGAAGGTTATGGTATGAGCTGGGCGGACAGTCAGTGTCCGGGTGTTTCCGTGGATCCGAATGTTCCGTCCGGACATATGGGAATTGTGGAAACGCCGATTGTACCGGGATGTTTCATCAACATCGATTACGGTGTTTCCAAAGACGGTTATTGTTCCGACTTGCAGCGGATGTATTACGTATGCAAGGATGACGAAGAAGATGCACCGCAGGAAGTAAAAGATGCGTTTGACCTGGTACGCAGAGCCGTATGGGCTGCCAAGGATTTCATGAAGGAAGGCGTAACGGGGTTTGAAGTGGACCAGATTGCGCGTCATATGATCGTCGATGAAGGATACGATTCCTGGAATGCCGCATTGGGTCATCAGGTCGGTCACGTCACGCATGACGGCGGAACGATTTTAGCGAACCGGCGTCCGCGGTATAACCGTCCGGAACTGATTGATACGCCGCTAAGGGTAGGGAACGTCTTTACCATCGAACCGGGTATTGAAACACCTTGGGGCAGAGTCGGTATTGAAGAAGACGTTGTCATTACGCCGACCGGTACGGAATGGCTGATGGAACCGCAGAAAGAACTGTGGATTATCAAACTGGAGAAATAAACATGAGAACTTTAGTGGAACAAAACCAAATCAAAGATGAGATTCTGGCACAGAAACTGGATATACTGGAAGATCTGATGAAGGAAACAGGTACCGATGCCTGGCTGATTGCCTGTCGGGAATACAACGAAGACCCGATGTTCTTTGCGTTGACACCGACGGGGTATCCGACCGCCAGAAGATTGTCCGTCCTGTTATTGGCTTTGCATGACGGAAAACTGGAAAAAATCAGTCTGTGTCGTCCGGATGAAGCGCTGGAACAGTTCTATACCAGGGACTACAATCCGGCAGCGGAAGGACAGTATGAAGCTTTGATCCGTAACATCAACCGTCTGAACCCGAAAAACATTGCGATTAACGTTTCCGATCATTATGCCTATACGGATGGTCTGACCGTCGGGGTATACCGGGAACTGATGAATCATCTTCCGAAAGACATTACGGATAAGTTTGTCTCTTCCGACGAAATCGGTATCCGGTATCTGGAAACCCGCAGTCCGAAAGAACGGGAAATTTACCCGGAAGTCATGGAAACGGCAATCCGGATTATTTACGATGCGTTCAGTGATGACGTGATTACGCCGGGTGTGACGACGTGTCGGGATGTGATGAATTTCATGGAACAACAAGTCAATAATCTGGGGCTGACGTTCTGGTTTCCGGCAACGATTGACTTGCAACGGCATGACGGTATGCATGGCGAAGATACGGTGATTGAAAGAGGAGACTTGCTGCACTGTGATTTCGGAATCAACTATATGAACTTATGTACGGATACGCAGAGACTGTGTTACGTATTGAAAGAAGACGAAACGGAAATTCCGGAAGAACTGCTGAAAGCTTTTGCGCGTAACAACCGGTTCCAGGATATTGTCCGGGAAACGATGAAAATCGGTAAGACGGGAAATGATGTCTTTACCGAAGCGGTTGCCAAGGGAAAAGAAGAAGGATTGCGTCCTTTCCTGTATACTCATCCGTTGGGATTCCACGGGCATGCAGCCGGACCGACCATCGGTTTGTGGTCGGATCAGAACCCGATACCGGTAAAAGGG
>JABUSI010000174.1 GCA_021442745.1 Erysipelotrichaceae bacterium
TATTTTTTTTGCGTGCCATAGTAAGTACAAAAAACATCGATAAAAAGGTAACAAAATGAATATAAAACAAACAAATGGCCAAAAAAGTTACTTGACAAGTTTTCGGGGGGGGTATAGAATGATAAAACGAAAAAAGAGCATATAATAGTTATACGCAACTGACTATAAATGCTTCGGATGTAACTATGAAAGAGGATACATGAAAATGAAAAAACTTATCGCCTTACTACTTGCAACACTTATGGTCTTTTCAGATTTTTCAGTTTATGCTTACTCGGATGATGGTGAACCTTCAGACATGGATGCAACAAAGCAATCTGTGATTGCAGAGGATTATTCTGACGAGGAAGAGTTGACAGAGAATGTCACATTGATTGAAGAAGATTCGACAGAAAGTTTCGCTTTGAGTGAAGAAGAACTGACACAAAATGTGAAATCGAATGAAAAAGAGCATGTAACTGCACAGAATGTTTTTGTGATCAATAACAGTGGTGCGGGGTATTCAACTTTGTCAGAAGCAATTCGTGCTGCTTCAAGTGGAGATACAATTTATGTGACAGCTAACGCAGACGTTAATGAGTCTGTCACAATCAGCAAGAATATTACGCTCGATCTGAATGGTAATACATTAACTTACAAGAAAAGCAATACAAAGGATCCGATGATTAAAGTGACAAACGGAAAGTTCACACTGAAGGATTCTGCGGATAACGGTAAAATCGTAGGATCCAAGAGCAAAAGATCATTAATCTATATTACCGGCAGCAAAAGCAGTATGGATATTCAGGGTGGAACAATTACCGGTCATACGGTAACCAATGATACAAGTTCTACCTGGAGCAACAATCTGCCATGCGCAGGTGCGATTACACTGTATGACGGAAGTACCTTTACGATGTCCGGAGGAACAATCAGTTATTGTGAGACACAGATGAAAAGATCCTGGTTCAGTACAAATAACAACGGTTCCGGCAGTGGGTACGACGTAGGTAGCGGCGGTGCTGTTGCCGCAATCAAGTCTTGTAAAGTAACGATTTCCGGTGGTGTAATCACCCACAACAAGGCTGCCAGACAAGGTGGGGGTATCTTCGTGGAAGGTTCTGACCTTGTGATGACAGGCGGAGAAATTTCGTATAACGAATGTCAGCTTGAAGGCGGAGGAATCTGTATCGGATACAAATGGGGTTACAGAGGTGCCACAGGTACCATTTCCGGAGGAAAGATTATATACAATACAGCCGGTTCTGACCAGACTTTAGGTTATTGGGGCGGCGGTGGTATTTCCGTGCATGGATATACCGATGATACGGCACAGACACTTACCTTGATTAATGCCGTGGTAAGAAATAATACCGCAGATGGTTTTGGCGGTGGTTTTGCAGGTTGTCCGTTCAGTACGAATTATTTAGTCAGTGGAAAAGATGCAGCAATTGCTGTTTTTGATAATACAGCAAAAGGAATATCGTGGTCAAAGAACAAAGACGATTCCGCAACTCCGGAAGATGATATTGCAATGGAAGCACATAAAGCCGGTAAGTTTGAAATCTTTGATGATATATACATTGCCAGAGACGGAACAAACAATGGGTATATGCTTGGCGGCGGTGATGCGAAGTATGTAGGCCAGGCATTAACAAAAACAAAATCTCCGTATGAAAGCAGTGCTATTGAAATCAGCGGAACAGATAGTGTAAAAACTGAATATCAATATGGTTTGGTTTCCAAAGTTTCAGACGAATATAAGGATGCAGCAAACAAAGTTATTGACGATGGAAAGAACGGTGTTTTGATAGCTTATAACCATTCGTATGTACATGGTGGTGGTGTGCTGAACAACTCAACGGCTATGGTAGGGCCGGACACACCTACACCGGATAAAAACTTCCCTGTAAGCTTTAAAAAGTTTAAAGAGGACGGAAAAACCCTCCTTGCAGGAGCTGAACTTGAAATATACAATTCTGACAACGAACTTGTAACTTCATGGACATCCGATACGGTAGCTCACAGCCAGATGTTAGTTCCGGGAACATATACATTAAAAGAAAAGAATCCTCCGAAAGGATATGGAACAGCCGACGATATTACATTTACAATTGACAGTAGCGGTAAAGTGAAGATTAATAAGAAGGAAGTTACGGATGTCACTATGACGGATGAACCTGCTTCTTACGGGAAACTTAAGATTACTAAGACCATAAAAGGCGATGTAACCGAAGAAGAAGCAGAAGGTGCACTGACATTTAAAGTCACGGGTCCGGGAAACTATGAAGAGGACTTTACCCTGTCTGATTTCACCCATCAAGAGGGAAC
>JABUSI010000391.1 GCA_021442745.1 Erysipelotrichaceae bacterium
GATTTAAATAATTTGATTAATGATATATTAAATAATTTTAAAAAATTTAAAAAAGATCTCAAATTAGATTTGAATAATCGGAACAAAACCATAGCTAATATAATCGTACGTAAAATTGACTTCACGGAAGTAGGAAGAACCTTTATCAACCACTTGTCAATCAGAGCCATTACCGGAACCATGAACAATGCCGGAACAATATTCGAGGTATACTTAACAGAAGTTACCGGCAAACAGAAGATTGTTACCGGCGTTTCACCGGAAGTTACTGCAGAGCACAATGCCAGCATAATGAATGCAGCAACATATTCATTTGTCTTTAATCTCTTAGCGGCAGCAAATGCTACTAACACCGGAAGATATGAGTAAGCTGCATTAGCTAACGTATTTAACAATGTATACGTGGAACCGGCTTTGTCCATCCAACCGAAATTCGCAGCCAGTGCCAATACGGCAGAAATCAATCCTGAACCGATTAATACCGGTAATGCCGGGGTAATGGAACCGGAAATGAAAGCAAAGATGACATTGAAGATGCTTTCCTTCTTTTCATCTGTATTCTCTTCCACAACCGCTTCTGCCTTTGCAGACGGACATAACGGAGCAATTTCATTGTACAACTGCTCAACATCCGGTCCGATGATAATCTGATACTGACCACCCTTGTTGACAACACCCTGTACACCGGCAATATTCTTTAATTCTGTTTCTTTAACCTTTGTGTTATCAGCCAAAGTGAATCTTAAACGCGTCATACAATGTGTATGAGCTGTAATGTTTTCTTTTCCACCAACAAGTTCAACAATCTTTGGTGCAACTTCCTTGAAGTTCATAGTTCTCTCCTCTTTCTATTTTGTGTTTTTTAACAATCTGGCAATGTGAATCGTCAGATAACTGATTTCACTTTCAGAAATCGTAATCTGGTAGTTATTCTGAAGCTTATTGATAATCTTCAGAGCACAGTTGTACGCATCCGCATATTTGAAGCGGATATTCTGATAAATATCCAGATCATCCTCAAAGAATGCGTTCTGAATCACGCGTTTTGCCAGAAACTGAAGATGCGTCACAAAGCGCTGGAAAGAAATATCTTCCTTATCCAACACAACATCAAACGTTTCTTCTACGGTCTTGTACGCCGTTTCAATAATGGATGTCGCCTTGTAACCATCCCTGGAGTCCAGATCAAGCTCAGAATTAATAATATGCAAAGTAATGTAATTGGCTTCGCCTTCGTCAATCGCAACATCCGTAAAGGAAATCAGCATATCAACGACATCCTGGGCAATCTTGAACTCTTCTCTGTAAAGATAGCGGATATTCCATAAGACGTTATTGTCAATCCGGATTCCATCCCTGTATCTTTCCAAAGTCGTATACAAATGATCTACTAACGGCAATAACAGATGCTTTTTATTAATCTTTTTGCTGCAACACTCTTCAATATAATCCGTAACACGAATCCCGAACGTAATGATTTCATACGGAATTTCCAGAACAAAATTCTGAAAACTGTTCTTTTCCGATTCATCGACAACGACAAAGATTTTCTCAATTTGTCCCCTGTCGACAGTCTGACCCTTTTTGGAATGAAAACCGATCCCTTTTCCAAAGCATACGACCTCATTCCCCAGTTCATCCGTAGAAAAAATAGTGTTGTTATTGATTACCTGATTAACGATCATCTGTTTTCCCCTCTGGTATCTGCACCTGCAGTATGCTAATACCATTCTAGCAAAGTGCAAGTAAAAATAAAAACCTACACACTAAAAAAGGAACGTCTTTTTCAGTTATGTAGGTTTTGCTCTTTCGATAACAAGCCCTTGCTGTACGATTATTAAAGCACACTTCGTAAGCGCTTGCAATATATTTTCCATTTATTTTTCTCTTTTGAGGATGAAAAACGAAGGAAAAACGAAAAAAGAATGTTTTCAATTCTTTTTAATCCACTGTCATTCTATACAAAATCGGATATTAAATCAATTTTAAATCGGATAAAAAGTAACATTTCAATCGGAAAAATAGATTCAGATGTGATTACTGGTTATTTTGTGAATAGACCAGGCATAAAACAAATAGTAAAATTTGAAAGAGGAATAAAACCCAATTCCCCAAAAAGAAAACTTACCCAACCTGATGAATCCCATCAGGTTTTCTTATACTCACACAAAGAAAAAGACCATGGGATAATCCATGATCTTGAATCTTTCTCGTAAATCGATTAACGCTTACTTATAGTAGGTGCTCGTATCATTAAAGAGAAAACCCTTATAAATAAAGGAAATTTTGAACTAAAAAACT
>JABUSI010000332.1 GCA_021442745.1 Erysipelotrichaceae bacterium
GAGGATCTGGATTAAATAACAGAATGTAAAGGGAAGCCACGGCTTCCCTTTATTTCGGTTACGAACATAAAAACAAATATTGACTACCCCCCCGAATGATAGCATTGTCTTTGAAGAAACTGCACTTTCATGCGAAGTGCACCAGGGGTAGGATATGATAAAACGTTTATTATTGGTCTTCTCTATGCTTTTGATGCTTACCGGATGTTCCGGATCTGAACCGGAAATAATAAAAGGCTGGACTTTTCAATATGATGAAGGAACAAGTGATTACAGTTTATTCTTCCAATTGCTGACAGAAAGCCGAAAGGTAACGTATATGGAAGCCGATGTCGTTATCCGGATTGTTAACGATGAAGGAGAGGAAGTCTACAGAGGCACAAAACATATAACGAAAGATAATTTTGATTACTATACCAGCCAGGCTGTCGAATCCCGTTATATGGCAAGAATACGTATACCGGAAGAAGAAATTTATCCGGGAAAATCAAATAATGGTAAAGTTTATTTTGAAGTGTATTCCGACGGTGAAATATACTTTGATGAAGTAAATTGTGAGGCTTATAAGTGTCTTCCGGTCAAAGATGCAACGTTAATCGCCGAAGGGTTGCCACAGGAAGTCAAATACGAAACATCCTATTCCGGTAAACAGTCCGTGGTAGTTATTCAGGATGTTACGTATACTTTTAAAAAAGGCACTTTAAACTATCTTGAAATCACCATTTCCGGTGAAGTGCTCTATTCCAAAGACAATAACAGTTCTCAGTCCGTATATTATAAAATTTACGATTCCGAAGGATATGTCGTTGATACAGGAAGTGCATATTTATCATCCTTATCTGCGAAAGACAAATTCAGGGAAACATTTACCGTATTGGATATTACTCCCGGAGAAACATATACCATCAGATTCTTCGATCACTCATAACAACACAAACAAGGCCTTAACAGCCTTGTTTTCTTATTCCCCATCACCCATCCTGCAGGCCTTATACGAGACATTTCTGACAGATGAGGATTTCCCCGCGATATACTCTATTCTCTCTGTAATCCCCTTAAAAACGGTCTTATACAGGTATTTATTCAATCCCCCAGATAACCGTAACCGTATCTGTCACAGTAATATCATCTGCCTCAATGTCCATGTTTACACCTGCACCTTCTTCAACCATACAGCGTGCTTCCATCATCATCGGTCTTACCGCAAAATCAATTTCTCCCCAGGAATAATCAATGGTAAGAATGTCTTTCAGTTTCACACCGGCTGCCCTGGTAAGTACTTCTGCCTTCGCTCGGGAATCGGCTACGGCATTTCCCAACAATTCGTTTTTGGATGCTTCCGGATCGGCAATGGTATATTCGATGGAGAATTCCGGCTTAGCGGGACATTTCATAAGTGCTCCCAATACTTTACTTAAAATCATGTTATCTGCCGGGAATTCCAGTTTCATTCTGTGCGTATACCGGTATCCCTTAAATGTTTTTCTCCAGTGATTGTCGTTGTCACGGTATTCGTCGTATTCGGTATCTACGTTAAACTGTAACGTCTTCAGATCCTCATTTTTGAATCCGATATCTTTCAGTACTTCGTTGATGCTTCTTTTCTTATCGGCAGATTCCTGAATGACTTTCTCATACGTCTTTTCTGATGCCTGCTGGGTAATATACAACCGGATTCTATCCGGTTTTACCGAAATCTTCCCTTTACCGGTTACTTTAATGGTTCTTTCCATGTTATTGTTCCTTTCTTTTCTGTTCGATTACCTGATCGTATTCATTCAGTATGATTTCCAGAATATATTTTTCAAGCGTAATCTTCTGCCCGAATGGGTTAATCACAACACCTTCCACCCGATCACTCACTAAACCGCTTCGCAAGATATTTTCCAGAGTTACGTTCGCAACAATATTTGACGTTTCTCCCTTTTCAATTTCCTCCCGGTCCGTATACAACGGGAACCATTGACTGCCGCTTGGATCTGTCAGGGTTTCCATCCGCAGCTGCATATGATCGAAATGCAGGATGTCTCCTTCGTGCAGGTTTTCCACGTCAAGAGTTTCGAAACTGTTGTGTTCGTCTGCCATCGGGGTCGGTGCTTCGCTTCCGTCCAGAAGACAATTGATTAAGATATCCAGCAGGGAAAGAAGATTTTCTTTCGTTCTTTTGTCGTAGTAGGCCCGAATTGCCGTCTTGATAAAACGGTTGTTCCGGTAAGAGTAATCCGGATCGTTGACACGGAATTTCGCGATTTGGCCGAAACGGTTTACTACCGCCAGCATATCTTCCGTCAGATACGT
>JABUSI010000110.1 GCA_021442745.1 Erysipelotrichaceae bacterium
TGAGAATGATATTGTTTTTGAAATGGAAGAGGAAAACGAGGAATATACGAGGAAGTTTTTGCTTAATAACGGTTCTGTTAAGGCGATGTCGTATGATGTTCCTGTTATGGAAGCGGATTCTGATGGAAAGAAAGTCCCAATACAAAACATATTGTTTCTTGACGAGGAAAATGGATTGTATCATAACAATAGGGATACAATGTTTGTGTCATTTTCTGAAGGTACATGTGAAGTTACTGTACGTGAAGACGAAACAATGGTTCGATGGAAACCAGATAACAATAAAGAGATTAAACCTGTTCTGGGGAAAATAAATAATGATTTTCTAGCGACTTCAAGTGTGAGTCAAACGATTACATATCAAAACGTATTTGAAGACACGGACATCGAATATGTTATTCAAGGAAATGAAGTGAAAGAAAGTGTCATAGTTAAACAACCGGTTATGAATACATTTACTTTTCTATATCAAACGGAAGGCTTAAAGATTCAGCAAACAGATGAAAGAGAACTCCAGGTGTTCGATACAAAAGGGAATGAAATTTACAGAATTAATGTACCGTATATGATTGATAGCAAAGGAGTACTTTCGGATTGTTTGTATTTTAGAACGGAGAAGAAAGATAGTGGATATCGGATATCGGTAATCGCAGATGAAACCTGGTTATTGTCACCGGAAAGAAGTTTCCCTGTAATTATTGATCCGACAATAACAAGTACGCAACGTGCCACGAATAGTAATAATACCAGTGTAAATAGTGCGCATCCGGATTCCAGTGCCATGTACCAGTATGGTGCAGTGTATGTGGGAAGGGAATCCGGTAGTTATGAGAAACTGCGTGGAGTGTTTACTGTAACACTTCCGACATTAACGGAGTCGGACAGGGTAACAGAAGCAAGTATTTTTCTAACACAATTAAACTATTACGGTTCCGGATCTATGACGGTTAAGGTTCATCCGATAACGAAAAACTTGTCCCTGTCAACTTTGACATGGAATAAACTTAAGGGAAATTATGAAAGTATCGTTGCAGATGCACAGGTTGTAAACAATTCCACAAAAATGAAGAAAGTATACTTTGATATCACCGGATTAGTACAGAATTGGTATCTTAATGGGAATAACTATGGGTTGGTATTAACGTCAGACAACGAAAACGGTGATTATAAGTATTCGACTTTTTTTACATCAAGATATCCCGGGTTAACCGTGTCGCAGTATCCCACCAGTCAGGTAACATACCGGAATTATGATGGCTTGGTAGAAAAACTGACATATCAGAATATGGGAAATGATTCTATGGGAACAGTACATGTTGGTGAATATAACGGAAACATGATATATGAATACACGGACTTATCGATGGATGGAAATTTTCTGCCCGTGACGATAAAACATTATTTCAGTCATAGTAAACGAAATGTGAGTAGTGAATACGGAAGTGGATTCTATTTGAATTATTCCCTGCATATTATGGAAACTGAGAATCCAGCATTATCAACTGTGTATCCATATTCAATGACTGATGAAGATGGAACAGTTATGTACTTTAAATCCAAGCAGGGTGAAAATGGTGAAGTATTAACTAATATTTATCATGAAGAGGATGATTCCTCCTTCGAGTTAAAAGTAACGGAAACCGGGTATGAACTCCAATATGATGACTGTATTTGCAAATTTGATTCACAAGGAAGAATTATCCATCAAACGAATATACCGTACAACAAGGAATCTACCATAGAATATGATTCTAATGGATTTATCGCAAAGATTACGGACGGAGCAGGCAGGGATATCTTGTTTCATTATGAAAACGGATTGCTGGCGTATATCGAGGATCCAGCCGCGAGAAGAACACGGTATCAATATGATATAAATAATCGCCTGATTAAAATTATTAAACAAGACGGATCAGAAATACAACTAACCTATGATGCAAAGAACCGAATGACGAATATCAGGAATGTTGATGCAAGTGGTTTACAAATTACCTATAACACATACACGCCATACCGTGTTCGAGAAGTAAAAGAGTACGGTAAAATGGGGGAAAATGGACAATTTATGCTTTTTACATACCGTGATGGCGAAACCGAGGTTTCCGACAATCTATCAAATTATGTTGTATCTGTTTTTGATGATTGGGGTCAAACAATAAGCAAGAGAGACAATCTTGGGAATGGAATCTACGGAAGTGTTATAAATACTGCTGAAGGAATTACAAGAACACAATCAGGATTGCAGAGTACCGTACGCAACTATGTGCTGTCGCATGACATGGAGTTTACGTCATCTT
>JABUSI010000067.1 GCA_021442745.1 Erysipelotrichaceae bacterium
CCCGGTTTATACCGTAAATCCTTGGAACCGGAATAAAACAGACGGTCCATAAAAGATGTTGCCGCACCGGAAGCGGATGCATAATGTACCGGACTGGCAATCACAAACCCGTCCGCACTCTTCATGGCCTCATGCACGACGTTTACCAGATCGTTGTAGACACATTTCCCGATCTTCTCACAACCGCCGCAATCCATACAGCCGCGGATGGCCTGTTTCCCGATCTGATAATAATCCGTTTCCACGCCGGCAGCCTGCAGTTCTTCCGTCATCAGCTGCATCGCATAGTTACATACACCGTCCGTATTCGGACTGGCATTAACCAGTACAACTTTCATGTTGTGTTCCTCCTAAAAGATTCCCAAGTGCTCCAATAAGATTTTAACACCCATCGCGATTAACACAAGTCCCCCGGCCAGTTCCGCTGAGGATTTGTACTTTAAACCGAACACGTTTCCGATCCGGATACCCACTGCCGAGAAAGTAAAAGTAACAATGCCGATGAACGCAACAGCCGGTACGATATTTACGTTTAAAAACGCAAAGGTAATTCCGACCGCCAAAGCATCGATACTGGTCGCAATCGCCAGACCGATCATTGTCTTCACGTCAAAGGATGCATCCAGTTCTTCGGCTGTTTCCCGGGATTCTTTTACCATATTAAATCCGATGATTCCCAGAAGCACAAACGCAATCCAATGGTCCACGCTGGTTACCAGGGTTTCAAACCGTGTTCCCAACAGATACCCGATCAAAGGCATTCCGGCCTGAAAACCACCGAAATACAACCCTGCCAGAAGCATGTGTTTTTTCTCTAATTTACTGACGGACAATCCCTTGCAGATGGATACCGCAAACGCGTCCATGGATAAACCGACCGCAATCACAAACAATTCCCATAAAGCCATAATCATTCCTCCGTTTTTTTCATCAACAGGCAAGAAAAAATGGCGAAACTTTCCCTGCCTATGCAGATAAGTCTCGTCATTTCAGATAAAGCCAGGATACAATCCAGGATGTTGACTTCATCGCACGTATATGCGCTGACTACTCCCTTACGTATGACTTATTATACCAAGTATTCCCGTTTGTGCAATACACAAATTGTGCATTTTCTTCCGTATGACAAGCCGTAAAATACAACTCTTCCATCGGAATCCAGCGGTTGATGAAAACCGGTAACATCTCTTTTCCGTTCCGATTCTCAATCCGTGATTTCTGTGTCTGTGCGTCCGCATCCAGAAATACCGTAACGTCCATATGCGATACCAGTTGCGGATGATGACTGTATGATCCTTCAATGATATGAATATCCGACGGACATATCGTACGCGTACCGGATAACGTCATACTCTTACAGTCAAAGGTACGGTACGTAAATTCCCTGCCATCCTGCAGATGCGGTATGACTTCTTCCAGTACCCGTTCATAATGTACGTTTCCGCCCGGAGTCTGAAACCGCTCTTCCGTTCGTAATTCCTTCGGCAAAAAGAAATCGTCCATATGAATCACATCACAGCCGGTAATTTCCGCCAGAACCGATGCCAGGGTTGTTTTCCCGGCACAGCAGCGACCGTCAATCGCTACGGTAACCGGCTTTTTGTGTCCGGAAATCTTCACCAGAAGTTCTTCCGAAAACGACAGATCCCCGTATGTTTTTTCCAGAGCCGTTAAAGCTTTCTGCCAGTCCTTCGGTAATTTTGTCCGCATTACTTTGACAATACCTCCAGTCCGGTTTCCGTAACCAGTAAGGTATGTTCCCATTGGGCGGATAACTTGCCGTCCACGGTAGAAGCCGTCCAGCCGTCCTTGCTGATACGGATACCTTTCTTTCCCTGATTGATCATCGGTTCAATCGTAAAGACCATACCGGGTACAATCGTATACGAAGGGCCCTTGGATTCGTAATGCAGGATATACGGATCTTCATGCATCGACAATCCCACACCGTGTCCGCAGTACTCTTCCACCACGGAAAACCCGTGCAGATGAGCAATCCGGGAAATGATTTTACCCGCATCCCCTAACGTATTTTCCCACGGTTTCAACTGATCCACACAAGCCTGCAGACATTCCTTCGTCACATCTACCAGTTCCTTTGCCTCATCACTGACGTGTCCGATACAGAACATTCTTGACGCATCCGCAAAGAATCCCCGGAATTGCGTCGTGGCATCCACATTGATGATATCGCCTTCCTTTAAGATGACATCATCGGAAGGAATCCCGTGACAGATCACGTCATTGACCGACGTACAGATACTTTTCGGATATCCCATATATCCTAAATCCGC
>JABUSI010000231.1 GCA_021442745.1 Erysipelotrichaceae bacterium
GAATCTATTCCTATGAACTGTATAAGTTTTACGGCGTGGAAACCATCATCCGGATCGGTTCCGCCGGTTCCTATAAGAAGGAACTTCCGGTGCGCAGTACCGTACTGGCTGACAGTGCGTGGAGTACGTCATCGTATGCACGTACACAAAACGGATACGATAAAGACGTTACGTATCCTTGTGCAGAACTGAACGAAAGACTGATTCAGGCGGCCAAGGACCTGAACATTCCTCTGGTTGTCGGAAGAATCAATTCCAGTGACGTATTCTATGCGGAAGAAACATCTGACGGCTTGCAGAAGGCTTTGGAAAACAATTGCGTCTGTGCGGAAATGGAAAGTTTTGCGTTGTTCCACAATGCGAATGTATTGGGTAAGAAGGCAGCGTGTCTGGTAACCATCAGTGATTGCCTTGCAGATCCGAGTCAGGATACGACGGCGGAAGAACGTCAGACTTCGTTTACCAATATGATGAAAATTGCATTGGAAATGGCGGAATAATTGTTTTATAATAGAAAACATAAATTATTTTGTTGAGGGGAGGATAGTTTATGAATTCTTATGTGGAAAAAGTATTGGCAGCAGCTTGCGAAAAGGACAAGAACGAACCTGTATTTTTACAAGCGCTGCAGGAAGTATTGGTCAGTACTTCCGTTATTTTCGACCAGCATCCGGAATATGAAAAAGAAGCCATTCTGGAGCGTTTGATTGAACCGGAACGGGTAATCCAGTTCAGGGTACCGTGGATGGATGATAAAGGGGAATATCACGTAAACCGCGGATTCCGTGTACAATATAACTCTGCACTGGGTCCTTACAAAGGAGGATTACGGTTCCATCCGTCCGTTAATCTGGGAATTCTGAAATTCCTAGGTTTCGAACAGATTTTCAAGAACTCTCTGACGACACTGCCGATCGGCGGCGGTAAGGGTGGCAGTGATTTCGATCCGAAGGGTAAATCCGACCGGGAAATCATGCGGTTCTGCCAGAGCTTCATGACGGAATTGTACCGTCATATCGGACCGGACGTAGACGTACCGGCCGGTGATATGGGTGTCGGTTCCCGGGAAGTCGGTTATTTGTTCGGACAATACAAGAGAATCAAGGGAAAGAACGAACCGGGCGTATTGACCGGTAAGCATCTGACCTATGGCGGTTCCATCTGCCGTACGGAAGCAACCGGATACGGTCTGGTATATTTCGTGGAAGAAATGAGAAAAGCCAACAATATGACCGGTAAGGATCGCGTGGTTGTATCCGGAAGCGGAAACGTTGCGATTTATGCTGTGGAAAAGGCGGAACAACTGGGATGGCACGTCATTGCGATGAGTGATTCCAAGGGATATATTGTGGACGAACACATTGATTTATCCGTTGTCAAACAGATCAAGGAAGTCGAACACGGTTCCTTAACAAGTTATGTGGAACGTGCAGGTCACGGTGAATATCATCCGGGAAGCGTATATGACGATGCTACACTGAAATACGATATGGCATTACCATGCGGTACCCAGAATGAAATCGACGGCGCAAAGGCTGCAAATATGGCATCCTGCGGATGCGTATTGGTAGCGGAAGGCGCAAATATGCCGTCCAATCCGGATGCCGTTGCTTACTATCATGAACACGGTATTCTGTATGGTCCGGGTAAGGCAGCCAATGCCGGCGGTGTGGCAACCAGTGCTCTGGAAATGTCACAGAACAGCCAGCGGTTACACTGGACAAAGGAAGAAGTGGACGAAAAGTTACACGGTATCATGATCGGTATTCACAATCAATGCGTGGAAGCTTGCAAGAAGTACGGTCAGGATCCGAAAAACTACATGGTCGGTGCTAACATTGCCGGTATGGAAAAAGTCATTGCGGCAATGATGCAGCAAGGAGATTACTAAAAGTATAGGGAGCATTCCCTATGCTTTTTCCTTATGGAACGCGTAACACATACGTTGGATCCGGTGTACGATACGGACAGTAAAATTCTGATTCTCGGGACAATGCCGAGTGTGAAATCAAGGGAAGAGGGCTTTTATTATGCGCATCCGGGCAACCGTTTCTGGGCGGTACTTGGTTGTGTATTTTCCTGTGATTGCCCCGTAACCGTGAATCAGAAAAAAGAGTTTCTGAAAACGCATCATATCGCGTTATGGGACGTACTCCAAAGCTGTGAGATTCACGGTTCCGGTGATGCCAGTATCCGTAATATCGTAACCAATCCGGTGGAACAACTGCTTCCGCATACGAAAATCACAGGAATATACACAACCGGGAAAAAGGCATATGAGATTTATGAGAAG
>JABUSI010000127.1 GCA_021442745.1 Erysipelotrichaceae bacterium
TTTTTTTTTTTTTTTTTTGGTAAAATAATTTTGTATACCTTTTTTGTCTGGAGGATGTATGTTCACGGTATGTACATGGAAAGAAATTGAAGAGTTCGAGCGTAAAGTTGAGAACAAGGAAATTGTAGTTTTTCTTTTCGTACGGCCGACGTGTAGCGGAGCAACGGAAATCATCCGGGACTTCGACTATCTTCATCTGAATGCGGCGTCGTATTGTTCCGTATATGCGATCGGGTATTCGGATAAGGAACCCTGTATGCCGGATTTCCGGTTTCAGAAAGCAGATACGACGTTTGCGAAAACGTGGTATTTCAGCATGGAGGCGTTTACCGGGTTCAAAAACAGACTGGAAGAACGGATTTCCTGGAAGTATTCCGGAGAGAATGAAGTATTGATTCTTCAGAACAATCCGGGAAAACCGAACGTCCTGAATTTTTCGAATTATGTATCCATTAACGTGAACAAGGGAATCAGGGACGGATATCTGGATTCGTTTGCGGGGTTTATGGAAGCACTGGTAAGAAATGCCAGAAAGCATGTAACGGCTGCGGATGCGATAGACGGTGTGGTAAGCGAACGGATCAGCATCAAATCCGTCATGATGCATACGATTACGGATTGTAAAGCGGTACCGACGTCTGTACAGAAAATTATCAAAGATCGTCTTTTTTACAGAAGTGCGCGTCATACCGGTTCGTTTTGAACCGCAGACAGTGTATAGGAAATACATATAAAGTATTTGGAGGAATCAATGTTTATTGTTACCATTACATCTTCGGTGGTTATGATTCTGGTTGCCGTTCTGGTATTACTGGGATTGCATATCAGCCGGGATACTACGGAACCTACAAAATATATCAAACAGTCAATCTGGATAACCGTCATGGCGCTGGTTATGACAGTGATAGCGTATGGAATCTGTCTGGCTTATGCTCATGAGGGGATGAGTTCCGATGTGTTCCGGTTCGCCTTTTATTTACGGGATTTTCCGTATATGACGGTAACTCCGTTGTCGGTCATCCTGATTAAATATATCGTGGCGTTAGGGAACCATCAGGCAACGCTGGAGAAAGTCGTAAACGAAGTTCAAGGGAAAATCCGTACGGTTGGATATGGATTGACCGCGGTTCTGGTATTCTATATCGTAATGAGGCTTTCAGGGAATAACGACAAGATTATATACCTGGCTTGCGCTGCCATCAGTTCGGTTCTGATTATATGGATCTGTGTACTGGTCGGATGGGTTATTGTGAATTCCAATACGGTTCTGGGAACACTCAGAACGAATTGCTTTGCCGTCTCCATTCTGCTGGAAGTGGCTTCTGTTTTCATTTACATTAATACGGGTGAGAGTCTGTTCTTTACGGTTTGTATGATGCACAGCGTATTCCTGTTACTTGCTATGCAGACGGACAGAGTGCGGATGAGTAACGTGGAAACCGTTTCGAAAGCGCTGGTGCGTGCGGAAATGATGAACAGTCAGTTACAGGAATCCCTGAGAACCGTGGAAGAGGGACAACGCTTGCTGAAGGAAGTGTCTAATATTTATATGACGCTTCATGTGGTAAATGTGAAAGAAAATACCTATGCCGAAATCGGTTCGATACCGAACAAAGCGGCATCGATTCTGCATACCGAAGAGAAAAAGGCGGATAATCAGGAACTGCTCTGGGAGATTATGAAACGCTTTACCAATCCTTCTTTTACGGAGGAAGCATTGGAATTTACGAAATTCAAGACACTGAGTAAACGTATGAAAGGGAAAAAGAGTCTGGCGTTTGAGGCCATCGATGACGAGGACCGATGGGTTCGTTTCATGTTTATCCGGGTTGGTGACGATCTGAATGAGGATATCAACGAAGTGATCTTTGCGACGGAAAATATAGACGTTACCAGACGCGAATGGGACCGTTTGCAAAAGGTTTCTTATGTGGATAAACTGACAGACGTGTTTAATAAAAATGCGTATCTGGAAGTCTGTGATACCTATCTGAAAGAAGGTATACCGGATCATCTGTGGATTATGGTGACGGATATCAACGGATTGAAATATGAGAACGATACCAAAGGACATGATGCAGGAGATGAATTGATCAAAGGTGTTGCTTCCTGCCTGAAGCGTGCTGTAGGTACATCCGGTAAAATCTACCGGAACGGTGGGGATGAGTTCATTACCATTGCAGAAGGGGACAATAAGGCTTTTGCGGATATCGTTAAGAATCTGAAGAAATATGCAAAAGAATGGGAAACGATTAACGGAAACGAATTGCGGTTCTCTACAGGATTCGTA
>JABUSI010000389.1 GCA_021442745.1 Erysipelotrichaceae bacterium
CAAAAAGAATCGCAGGATTTCTACCTCTTACGCCTGGGCCTCATCCATCATCAATGCCCGCTGGATTTTACCAACACCGGTATTTCCAATAAGCAGCAGGCAATTCTCAATCATATCAGAGATTTGAAGGAAGAACCGCATACCGAATACGAATGGATTACGCGAATCCACAACTGGAACACAAATGCGAATCTGATTCTGCAGGCTTACCAATGCCTGGTTCCGGACCTCTACAATCAGCAGAAGTCGCTGATTGATAAGATTGTACAGAATCCCGTTACGTTCTTACAGGTTTCCGATTTGCACATCAACGCAACGACCTTACAAAAGAGATTACACCTGCAGGGCGCACAGATTTCCCACAGTTTACAGACCTGCCTGCAAGCCGTCATTCATCATCAGTGTGACAACACGGAAGAATCCTTATTAAACTATCTGACGCACACAAATTAGTGTGCGTTTTTTGATGATAAAAGAGTATAATGTTTTCTTTGGTTAGATAGAAGGTGGATTTGTGAAATTACTGGAGTTTTTCTTTCCCGTCGGAAAGATGCTGAAACCGGATCAGATTGCCGGGGAAATTCCTCCGGCAAAAGATATCGTCAGACGCACGTTTGACATCGCCTGGCCCTCCGCTACCGAATCCGTACTGGTTGCGTTAATCAGTGCGGTCGATATGATGATGGTGGGCAACTTAGGAAAGGAAGCCATTTCGGCTGTCGGTATTACTTCCCAGCCGAGAATGCTGGCCTTAGCTTTGATTCTGGCATTGAATATCAGTGTAACCGTACTGGTATCCCGACGCAAAGGCGAACAACGGCAGAAAGAAGCGAACGCCTACTTACGGCAGGCTGTATTACTAAGTATTACCCTGGCATTTCTGTTATCAGGATCCGCCGCACTCTTTGCGCCGCAGCTGTTGCGGTTTGCGGGTGCCAACAACGACTACATTCATTTATCCATTCCGTATTTCCGCATCATCATGATCGGAAATTTCTTCAACAGCGTGTCATTGACGATGACAGCGGCGCAAAGAGGCGCCGGAAACACCAAGATTTCCATGGTGACCAACTTAACTGCCAACATCGTCAACCTGATCTTCAACGCCTTGTTAATCAACGGGTTGTTCGGGTTCCCGCGTCTGGAAGTGACCGGTGCTGCCATCGCCACAATGATCGGCAACATCGTCAGTTTCTGCATTGCCTTATATTCCGTTACCCGGCCAAACGGGTTCTTACAATTACGGTTATCGGACAAGTGGGGATTTGATAAGACCTATCTGAACGATATCGTCGAAATTTCCAAGAGTTCCGCCATTGAACAGGTTTTCTTGCGTGTCGGATTCTTCACCTACGCCAAAGCCGTTGCCTCTTTAGGTACGCTGGAATTCTCCGCCCATCAGGTATGCATGAACATCATGACCATCAGCTTTGCGATCGGAGACGGCTTACAGATTGCCAACACGTCCTTAGTCGGACAATCCTTAGGTGCCAGACGACCGGATATGGCCATGATATACGGAAAGGTTGCCCAACGCATCGGCATTACCCTGGCCGTCATCACCGGTATCTGTATTTCCACATTCAGTACGAATATCTTATCCTTGTTTACAACCGATCCGGAAGTCATCCAAACCGCCATCTTACCGTTAAACGTCCTATCCTTAACGGTATTGTTCCAGATTCCGCAGGTTATCGTTGTCGGTAGCTTACGTGGTGCGGGAGACGTCAAATTCGTCGCCCTGATGATGTTAATCAGCGTCACCTGTGTCCGTCCGATTCTGGCATACATACTGTGTTATCCGGTCGGACTGGGATTGATCGGTGCCTGGTTTGCGTTATTCCTTGATCAATTGACACGGTTCACCTTAAGCTTCATCCGTTACCGTCAGGGTAAGTGGACAAAGATTGTAGTCTGATACCATTTCCGAAATGCTATTTGTTTACGGGTAAGAAAGCAGAAAGAAAACAAGTATAGTTTTATCAGAGACAGTAAAGGAGACCGGCATATGTCATTTATACTCCCTACGGAAGAAGATAAAAACGATTCTGAAAAATCAAATGAGTTGTTCATCCGGCAGGTTGACAAAGCCATCGAAGAAGCAGAACGGTCTTTATTGGAAAATGACGGTATTGATTTTGAGGAAGCAATTGCTGCTCTGAACAAAAAATACGGATTTAAATAAAAACGGCATCTCTGCCGTTTTTACTTTAACGTTTTGTATTCTTCCGGTGCATCCTTTACGTCACGTTCCGTAAATTCGTTATA
>JABUSI010000211.1 GCA_021442745.1 Erysipelotrichaceae bacterium
CTGTAAAGCGGTTAATGACTGCATCGTGTTGAAAGAAGTTCTAAGCGGAAATGAGTATATTTCGTTTGCGAAAGTAGATGTTTATAAGCAGCATCAGGAAGATTTGGCTTTCCTGAAGAGATTCATGAGGAAGTATCTTCCGAAAAAGTATGACGATATGTTCAGAAATGACATAGAAGGAAACTATGTGGCATATTCCGGAAACACAAAGTCATTGGAAGGAAGAAAATCATCCAAGAAATCAGCAAATTCCGAAGCATTCCTGAATTACGTGAAGGCAACAGTCAAAGCAGTAACTCCTGAGGAAGAAGATCAAAGTGCCTATGACGATATGATGAAACGTATCGAATTGGGAACCTTTATGCCAAAACAGGTAAACTCAAACAACAGAGTAATTCCTCATCAGGTATATTGGAACGAATTGAATGCAATCCTGCAAAATGCCAAGGAGTATCTGCCGTTCCTGCAGGAAAAGGATGATGCCGGTTACAGTAATATCAAAAAGATTCTGTCCACGTTTGAATTCAGAGTTCCGTATTACGTTGGTCCTTTGAATAATGGCAGCGAAAAGGCATGGGTAGTTCGTACAAAAGAGCCTATCTTGCCATGGACATTCAAGGATGTTGTTGATGAAGATGAAAGCGAAAAACAATTCATCGACCGGTTAATTAATCAATGTACGTATCTTCCTGGTGAGAATGTATTGCCAAAAACATCAATGGTATACCAGAAGTTTGAAGTACTAAATGAAATCAATAATATCAAAGTAAACGGTCGTTCTATACCGGTATTAGCAAAGCAAGGATTATTCAACGATCTATTTATGAATAAAAAGAAAGTAACCGTAAAGAATATCAAAGAGTATCTGAAGTGTAATGGTTACTATACGGAAGAAGAACTGGAAACGTTATCTGGTTTGGATATCACTGTTAAATCATCTATGAGTATGGCTATTTCGTTCTCTGCGTTATTGAATAACGGAATAGTGACGTTTGAGCAGGCTGAGGATATCATTCTTCATTCTACATATTCAGAAGATAAAACAAGACTGAAAACATGGATTGAGAAAACTTACCCTTCTATTGCAGCAGAGGATGTATCTTACTTGTGCAAACTGAAGTGTAAGGATTTTGGTCGTTTGTCCGGCAAATTCCTGTTAAATTTTTCAGGTATGAATAATGAAACCGGTGAAGTAAAAACTATTCTGAACTGGATGTGGGATGAAAACTACAATCTTATGCAGCTTTTGTCGAATGAATTTGATTTTGTTGAGAATATTGAGGAAGCAAGAAAAGAGTATTACTCAGGGAAACAACGTAAATTGAATGATGTATTGGATGATTTGTACGTTCCAAACGGTGCAAAGAGACCTATTTACAGAACTTTGGATATTATCCGTGATGTAGTAAAAGCAAACGGCGGAGAACATCCTAAGAAAATCTTTGTGGAAATGGCCAGAGGAGCAAATGAGGACCAGAAGAACAAGCGTACAAAATCAAGATATCAACAGTTATTGGATTTATATAAAGAAGTAAGAGATACGGATGTTCGCGACCTGAAGAAGAGTTTGGAAGAAATGGGAGATTCCGTTGACAACAAACTGCAATCCGATCGCTTGTTCCTGTACTATATGCAATTAGGAAAATGTATGTATACCGGCAATCCGATTGAAATTTCAATGTTGTATGACGGAACGGTAAATATCGAACATATTTATCCACAAGCCAAGGTGAAAGACGATAGTATTCTGAACAATGAAGTTCTTGTTATGTCTAAAGAGAACGGTCAAAAGAGCGATACCTATCCTGTTGCGGCAGAAATTCGCAGTAGTATGCGTGGATATTGGAAGTATCTGAAGGATCATAAATTGATTACGGAAGAAAAGTACAACAGATTGACAAGAAGTACGCCATTTACACAAGAAGAACAATGGGGATTCATTAACAGACAGCTTGTGGAAACCAGACAATCCACAAAAGCAATAGCATCCATACTGAAAGAAAAATATCCAAACAGTGAAATTGTGTATGTTAAGGCTGGTTTGGTATCTGATTTCAGACATGAATTTGATATGTTGAAGTCACGTGTGGTGAATGACTTACACCATGCAAAGGATGCATATCTGAACATAGTTGTAGGTAATGTTTACAATTCTATATTCACAAAGAATTGGTTCATGGCCAACTATGATTCGAATTATTCCATTAAAACAACGACTCTTTTCGGTAAGGTTAGAACAGTTGGTGATGCAGTTGTATGGAATGG
>JABUSI010000318.1 GCA_021442745.1 Erysipelotrichaceae bacterium
CTCCAGAGCATCTTATCGAGTGGATCTCTATCCAGACCAAGCAAGGCACGCAGTTGAAGTACCTGACTGCAGAAGATGAACCAAAGGTATGCTTCCACCTTTGCGAAAAAGATGCACGCCTTAGGTGCCAATTGTTACGGCGTCAAACGAAGAATGACCAATTGCCCGGAATATGTACAACACATATACTCCTTCAACAACATGGATGAAATCATCCCGCAATGCGACATCGTCGCCCTGTCATTACCGTCGACCCCGGAAACATACCATATCTTCGACAAGCGTCGCTTGTCTCTGATGAAAAAGGATGCACTGTTAATTAATGTGGGTCGCGGTAACGCCATCGACACCGACGCGTTGGTTGAACAATTGAAAAACGGCTGGTATACCGGTGTCGCTCTGGACGTTTTCGAACGGGAACCGTTACCGGAAGACCACCCGTTGTGGAGTTTGGATAACGTACAGATTACGCCGCACGTATCCGGAAATTACAACATGGAGTATACTTTAATTACGTTAGTCAATATGATGATTGACAACATCAACCGGTTCGAAAACGGACAGCCGTTGCAGAACCAGGTAGACCGCACAAGCGGTTATACAAAATAGGAGGAACATATATGGAATTCAATGATGTTATTCAAAACCGGTATTCCTGCAAGAACTATACCGACAGACAGGTAGATGCGGTTACCTTGCGAAAGATTCTGGAAGCCGGAAGAGTAGCTCCGACAGCCAAAAACTCACAACCTCAACGCATTTACGTTCTGCAATCCGAAGAAAGTTTAGCCATTGTCGACCAGCTGACACCATGCCGGTACGGTGCTCCGACCGTATTAGCCTTTGCGTACGATGCCGATCAGATTTTCCATTACCCGGGAAATCGCTACGATTCCGGTGCAGAAGACGTTACCATCGTCGCAACGCAGATAGTTCTGGCAGCCCAAAATGAAGGTGTCAATTCCTGCTGGTTAAACAAATTCGATCCGGATGAAGCAAAGGAACTGTTACAATTACCGGATAACGAAACCGTAGTATTACTGTTGGATCTGGGATATGCATCCGAAACGGGAGTTGCCTTACCGAAGCATTTTGACAGAAAACCATTGGAAGAAACCGTAGAATACAGATAAAAGAAAGACATCCGGAAGGATGTCTTTTCGTTTGATTGTAACCAAACGTAAAAATTTGCGTTTGATTTTGCGTTTGTTTTGTATTATGATGAGTAGGAAAAGGAGGGTACGATTATGAGAGAAACCAAGAACCTGGAGTTCAAACAAGCCATAACGAATTCATTCTTAAAAACCGTATCGGCCTATGCAAACTACGGTACGGGAGAAGTCCTGTTCGGTGTTAACGATGACGGTACCGTCTGCGGAATCGAACATCCCGAAAAAGCTTGTCTCGATATCGAAAACAAAATCAATGACAGCATCGATCCGATTCCCGCCTATACTCTTAACATCAATACTGCAAATTCGGTCATAACGTTACGGGTGGAAGAAGGCATTCATAAACCATATTTCTACAAATCCAGGGCATATGTAAGAAATGATTCCGCTACCGTTGAAGTGGACCGGGTGGAATTAACAAGATTAATCCTGGAAGGTGAGAACTCTTCTTTTGAAGAGTTAAGAGCGGACAATCAGGAACTTACCTTTTCCGTTCTGGAAAAAGAACTGACGGAACGAATCGGTATCCGTTCCGTATCATCCGATACATGGAAAACACTGGAACTGTACAATGAAAAAACAGGATACAACAATGCCGCTTCCCTTCTGGCAGACCATAACGATTTTCCGGGAATCGACCTTGCACGGTTCGGCGATAGCATCAGCATTATTTTTGACAGAGAAACCTTTGCCAACACGTCCGTTCTGACACAATATAACGAAGCCATCCGGATGTTTCGGAAATACTATACCTATGAGGAAATAACCGGCGCGTTACGTGAACGGAAAGAACTCATTCCGGAAGCTGCTTTCCGGGAAGTCATCGCCAACGCACTGGTTCACAGAACATGGGATGTGAAATCACACATCAACGTTTCAATGTTTCCGGACCGGATTGAAGTCACTTCACCGGGAGGGCTTCCGAAAGGAATCAGCGAAGAAGAATATTTACGAGGCGGAATCTCCATCCCAAGAAATTACATCATCGGTAACGTATTTCTACGCTTGAAAATGATTGAACGGTTCGGAACCGGTATCCGGAGAATCAACGATTTGTATTCCCAAAGCAGTACGAA
>JABUSI010000118.1 GCA_021442745.1 Erysipelotrichaceae bacterium
GCATCGATCCTTCATCCCGGATAATCCGGGTCAGTTTCCGCGTATCCACATGCGACAGGCCCGCGACATGATTATCCTCGAAGTATTCGCGCAGTGTCGTCGTATACCGGAAATTCGACGGCTTATCGTTGTATTCCCGGACAATCAACGCTTTCGGTCCCGTTAACTTGGATTCGTAATCATCGTCAATCAGACCGTAGTTTCCGATTAACGGATACGTCATACAGATCATCTGATCGGTATAGGACGGATCGGAAATGATTTCCTGATACCCGACCATCGACGTATTAAAGACGATTTCCGCAATCACTTCTTCTTCCAGTCCGAATCCGTGTCCGATAAACTCCGTCCCGTTTGCCAGTACCAGTTTCCGTTTCATTGCTTGTCCCTCCTGTATACCACTTTCCCGTCACATACGGTTAACATCGGTATTCCGTTCACATACCAGCCGTCAAACGGACTGTTCTTGCCCTTTGACACAAACTTCTGCCGGTTGATCCGTTCTCTCCGTACGGTATCAACCACTACCAGGTTCGCTGATTGGTACGGTTCCAGTTCCCCGCCTTCAATGCCGAAGATATTCGCACAGTTGTAGCTCATCGCATCCACCAGCTGCGCAAAGGTTATGACGTTTTTCTTTACCAGATTGGTGTATAACAGTCCAAATGCCGTTTCCAGTCCGACGATTCCCATCGCACTGCCGGCCAGTCCCTTGCTTTTTTCTTCTTCACTGTGCGGAGCATGATCGGTCGCAATGATTTCCAGCGTCTGATCCTGTAAACCCGCAATCAACGCATCCCGGTCTTCCTTTGTCCGTAACGGCGGATTCATCTTGAAATTCCCGTCATCTCCCTTGATATCCTCATCACACAGAAGCAGATGATGCGGGGTGACTTCCGCTGACACGTTCGCACCCAGTTTTTTATATTTCCGGATCAGTTCCACACTTTCCTTACAGGAAACATGACACACATGATACTGACAACCCGTTTCCAATGCCAGTTTCAGATCCCGTTCCACCTGTTTATATTCACTTTCCGATGAAATGCCTTCGTATCCGTGTTCTTTTGCCCACTCTCCTTCATGAACATACCCGCCATGCAGTAAGCTTTCGTCTTCACAATGCGCCGCAATCAGACCGTTTACCTCCCGTACCCGTTCCATTGCTTCCCGCATCGTTTCCTCTTTCTGTACACCCTTTCCGTCATCCGAAAACGCAAAGGTATAGTCTCTTGCCGATTCGATATCCACAACTTCACCTTGTCCGGTCTGCCCTTTGGTAATCGCACAATACGGATACACGTGCACACACCCGTCTTTTTCAATCCGACGCAATTGTTCTTTCAGAGCACTTACCGAATCGGTAGCCGGTCTGGTGTTCGGCATCGCAAAGACCGACGTATATCCGCCCTTAGCTGCTGCCTGTGTTCCGGTTTTTATCGTCTCTTTGTATTCCAGTCCCGGTTCCCGTAAATGTACGTGCGGATCGATGAACCCCGGTAAAATATGCATTCCCGTGGCATCAAACGTTTCCTCCACGTCAATATCAAACTCCTCTGCCAGAATCAGCATCCCGTTATCAATCAACACATCCGATTCCATGAATTTCCCGTTACGGTATACCGTACCGCCCTTAATCAACAGTTTCATCCGTACCTCCCATTGCCCGGCGCAATACCGCCATCCGGACGTTCACACCATTGGTAATCTGCCGGAATATCCGTGATTTTTCACATTCCACCACGTCATCCGCAATTTCCACGTTCCGGTTAAACGGTGCCGGATGCATGATGATCGCATGCGGTAACATCTGCCGTACCCGCTCCATCGTCAGTCCGTATTTCTCATGGTACTCCTTCAGACTCATCTGCATGGATTGTTCATGCCGTTCATGCTGAATCCGAAGTAACATCACGATATCCATCGTTCTCACCGCTTCATCGAAATCCATAAAGTCGTATTCCTCTACCCGGTATTCTTCCGGACCGCTGACATAAACTTCCATACCTAACCGTTTCATAACGTCAATATTGGAACGTGCCACTCTGGAATGTGCAATATCTCCGACAATAGCGATTTTCAAACCGTCGAAACGACCGAACTCTTCATAGATAGTAAAAAGGTCCAGTAACGATTGTGTCGGATGGTCTTTTACACCATCGCCGGCATTCAAAATCGGTAACTGGATCTTTCCAACTAATTCATCATAATAACGGTCCTGACG
>JABUSI010000414.1 GCA_021442745.1 Erysipelotrichaceae bacterium
CTGCATACACAGTTTACCTGACAATGCCAAATGAACTGTATTCTTGAAAAAAGTGTGTTACTGTAACTTTACTCAGATATGGGCTTAAGGGTCCAACCAAGGCGGGGGTATCCCTCGCTTTTTATATTTCCTGTTTCTTCATAAACTGAACCAGATCCTTCACAAATCCGTCATAGATCTTCATTGTCTGTAAATAATCCTCTTCCGTTGACGGCTCCTTGTTGATTGCGAAAATATGATTCATGTTCTTGTAGTATTTATACGTCACGTTGCTCAGATTCTTTCCGGCTTTTTTCCAGCGGGAATAATCCGTCTCATCGACTTCAAAATCGTTGCTTCCCTGGGTAATCAGTACTCTTCCGGATATCGTCTCCAGTCGTTCGGCACTGTCATACTCTCTCATCGTTAACCAGAATGACGTCGGATAACCGAGAATGTTGTAGGCATAATCTTCTTCCTTTTCCAGCGAATCAATCATATCCAATGCGGCTTGTACCTGCGAGCGCGCCGTTTCCTTTTCCTGTTCGGACTTGTTTCCGGATTCAATGTTCCGCAATGTCTCTTCTGCCAGATCATCCTGCAGATATCCGCTCATTGCACTGCTGATGATGTAACCGTCCGCTTCAAACATCTGTGCCAGAAGCGGCATAAAGAATCCGCCCTGATCGTATCCCAGCATATACCGCGGATGCGTACGCAAATCGTCAAACGAATCCAGTTTCTCCCAGATCTGATTCAACTCTTCCGTCATCAGCTGTAAGGAATCATCCACATCTTCGGAATCCAGTAACCGGTCATACCGTACAACCGCCACTCCTTCATCCGCTAACAGATAGGATAAGTCCCGGAATACTTTATTGACCCCGATGGTACTGTTCCAGTCATACGCATGCCGTCCCCCGATCAGAATCAATACCGGCGTGTTTTCATCAAATGCCGTCGGTCTTGTCACAATCATTTCCGTCTTCATATCCTCAACGGTTAACTCATACAGCGTTTCGTTGTAGCCGTCTTCATCCAGTTTATCGGAAGGAATAATCTTGAAATCCACAATACTGCTCGTCGCATTGATCGTATACTCCACATTCATCCATCCGACATCCGTCAATACCGGTACTTCCACAACCTTGTTTCCTGCTTCAATGTATCCGACGGTCGCTTCCGAATCAATACTCTGAATCTTACCGTACATATTCTTAATCGCATCCAGCTGCTTCGTCAGTTCCTCAATGCCCATTTTCTCCTTCAGTTCGATATCCAGTAACACAAAGAAACTTTCATCGTTACGAGCCTTTAAAAACGTCGTTGCATTGATTGCCACCAGCCGGTCTTTCTCTTCGATTTCATTCTTTTTCTCACAAGAGGCGAGTGGTAAGAGTAAAAAGATACATAGTAACAACAAGACCATTCGTTTCATCCGATCACCCTCCTAATGCTTATTATTATAGTGATTGCGGTCTCAAAACGCAATGAACCGTCCTTTAATGGTACAAAATCCGCCGCGAATGGTACAAAAAAGCCATTCTTTCGAATGACTTTTCTTTCTTAATGAACTTCGGTTCCGTCCGGCATATCCACGGATACCAGACCCAATTCCTTACCGTCGGCTGCTGCCAGAATCATACCCTGGGATTCCACACCGCGTAAGTTTGCCGGTTTCAGGTTCGATACTACAACGACCTTTCTTCCGACCATTTCTTCCGGTTTGAAATACTGGGCAATACCGCTGACAATCTGACGGACTTCCCCGCCCAAATCAATCTGCGATACCAATAACTTATCAGCCTTCGGATGCTTTTCACAAGACAGGACGGTACCAACCAGCAATTCCACCTTAGCGAAATCGTCGATGGTAATTTCCGGCTTGTGTTCAATCTTCTTTGCAACCGGTTTTGCCGGCTTCAAAGCTTCGACCTTTTCCATAACATCCTTCACGTCTAACCGGGCAAACAGGATTTCCGGTTTCGCAATGACGTTATGTTCCGTTTCATATTGTCCCCATACCAGCGTATCGGTTGTGGTCTTCTTCGTATCAATCTGCGCAAAGATCTTCTGTGCAGTTTCCGGCATATACGGTTCTAACAGGATCGCACTGAACCGGATTCCTTCCAGCAGGTTATACAATACGGTTGCCAGACGTTCCTTCTTCGTTTCATCCTTACCTAACTTCCAAGGTTCGGTTTCGTCTACGTACTTGTTGCAGCGACGCAATAAGTCAAAGAT
>JABUSI010000148.1 GCA_021442745.1 Erysipelotrichaceae bacterium
TAGCAATACTAAAATCTGTACCAATTGATCTGTTTTGTTGTTTGCCATATTTTCATTCCCTTTTTATTATATCTTTTCGAAAGTTCATTGGGAAAATAAATAATTTTCACCGATGCGGAAATACATTTATATTTCCGCATACAGGAAGAAACTTTGTTTTAGTAAGAATCAAAAGTTTTTTACTATATGGTTAATCAAAAACTCGTCAGGAAAGGAGGAAGCGTACTTGATTAATATTTTATTGGCATGTGGCGTTGGAATGTCGACGGGATTTATGGCGGCGAATATGCGAAGAGCTGCAAAAGAAAAAGGCTTGGAGGTTACGGTAAAAGCCGTCAGCAAATCTCAGGTAATGGAATACGCAGATAAAATCGATCTTCTGTTACTGGGGCCACATTTCAAGGCAGAGGTAAATAAATATCAGGATATGCTAAAGGACTATAACGTTAAAGTAACGTCGATTGATCCTGATTATTACTCTGCGCTTGATGGAGAAAGCATCCTGGAAGATGCAATGGAATTTTATGAAGGATAGAAAAGGGGAAAGTCAAAATGATGAACAAGATTCAAGCTTGGATTGAAAAGTATTTGGTTCCGATCACACAGAAACTGACGGAAAATTATTGGTTTAGTATTGTAGCAGACGCAGTATTGTATATCGTACCATTCTCAATGGTCAGCGCTATTCCGAATTTATGGAATATTTTATTGAAATTCTTCCCGAATTTACCGAGTATGGCTCCAATCAGTCAGTATTCCTTTGGGTTAATCGGTTTGTTCGTAGTATTTATTATTCCTTACAACTGCCTGGTAAAGGAAGACAAGAAGGACCGGGCATTGATTGCAGGATTCACAGGTATCGGTACATTCATGCTTTGTATGAATATGACGGCTGTTGACGGCGGTACTCTTGTGGATCTGAACAAGTTCGGTGCCGGCGGTATGTTTACCGCAATGTTTGTCGGTATTATCGTTGCTATGGTTTACAAGGCATTTGCAAAATTCTCATTCTTTGGAGAAGAATCCTTATTGCCTGACTTCGTTAAGAACTGGTTTGATAACATCATCGCTATTTTAGTGTCTTTATTCATCGGTTATTTATTTACATTCACGTTAAAGATTGACGTATTCGTAATGATTCGGTTCTTAATAAGTCCGGTTACGGGATTTGCACAATCATTGCCTGGATTTATCATGATCGTATTCTTACAGAATATCTTCTACTTCTTCGGTATTTCCGGTTGGGTATTCTCTCCGGTTACAAGAACCATTACACAGGCTGCTATTGCTGAAAATGCTGCTATGGTTGCTGCCGGTCAGAGAGCTACCAACGTTTATTCCTATGGAATCGCCAGATATTATCATATCGGTGGTCAGGGTGCTACCTTGCCGGTTGCGTTAATGATGCTCAGAGCGAAATCAAAGCGTTATAAAGTCTTGGGTAAAGCTACGCTCGTACCATCCTTATTCAACATTAACGAACCGCTGCAATACGGCGCTATCGTTAACAATCCGTTTATGTTTATTCCGACTGTAATTCTGGCGGTTCTGTTGCCGACTATTACCTGGTTATGCTTAACGTACGGTTTTGGTACAATCCATTACGTAAACTTTGATATGAACTTCCTTCCAAACCCGATTTCCGCATTTGTTATGTCCGGCGGAGACTGGAGAAATGCTGTTATTGTAATTATCAACTTCTTTGTATCTGCATTGGTATGGTATCCGTTCTTCAAGGCAGCAGATAAGGATATGGCAAAGAAAGAAGCAGCTCTGGAAGCAGAAAAGGCAGCAAAGAAAGAAGCTAAACTTGCACAAAAGGCTGTTGAAAACGCATAGAAAAGAAAGTCAGAAAAGGTAAAAAGAGTATGGAGAACTTTGATATTAACAGAATTTCAATGGAGGTTATTCTCAACGCCGGCGATGGCAGAGAACTGATTGATCAGGCACTTGATGCGATTGCGGACCAAGAATATGGGAAAGCCGAAACCTTGCTGGAAGAAGCCGAAGAAAAAATCACAATTGCTCATAGAGTTCAGACACAAGTCATTCAGTCGCATATGGCTGGCGAAAGCATCGAGTATTCTTTGCTGTTCATTCATGCTCAAGATACTATTATGACAATTAACACAGAATTACGTATGACACAGAAAATGTTGTCTATCTTTAAGAAACAAAGCAAGGGGTAATGCGTATGACATACAGATTTCCTGAAGGGTTTT
>JABUSI010000147.1 GCA_021442745.1 Erysipelotrichaceae bacterium
CTGATAATACGATGGAAAATCAAGCCGTTATAAAATCCCTGATTTGCCAGTTTTTCAAAGTTTGCACAGGTAACCGGCGCGTTTTCCGGATCCAGTTCAAACTTCATTTTCTTTCCGTTTTCCATTTCAATAACGATCATTAGTTACATTCCTCTTTTCCAACGATTATCATATCGGGTTTTCCGCCTGTTTGCAAATCTTTGCCAGAAAAAGATTTCCTTTTGTCGAATAATCCCAAAAACCTGACCAATTGTACCATGCCACACGCCCTTGTGTATTGCCCCTCTATAATGATACGTGCATAAGAGTACATATTCTTTATAGAAAAGGTGGCGAAATTTTATGAGGAAAACAAACAGAAAGATTTCAATTCTTCTGATCGCTTTGGTATTATTATTTACAAGCGGTTGTGCACAGGAGAAACCTCAGCCTCAAAAACCGGAGCAACCGGATGAAGAGGTTATCATGACAGATACAGACTGGGAAGAAGGTCTGGAAGAAGGGGAAGAACTGATTGTCGATGAAGATACGCCGTTAGCCGGGGAACCGAAAACGGAAGTGGAAACGTATACGGAAAAGACAAGTACGAAAACCAAAATGTCCAAGAAGGCAAAGAAGACGTATTCCACGAAAAACGTTGTTACACATACTTCCGGCGGAACGTATGTCAGCGGTAGTGAGCAGGTTACCTATTCCACCAAAGTCGTTGTCACAACCACCAAGAAATACAAAAAAGGATCAAGGTACAAGACAACCGTGAAAAATACAGTAACAACCGTAACAACAACAACCGTAACGATTACCGCAGGTCCGGTATCCATCCGTGAAGCGGCTCCGAAAGCACATGGTGCCGTATTGCAGATGTTTGAAGACAAGCAATACACGTGTATCGTCGACCCGACCACATCGTTTACCGGTGAATTCAATACCCGCACCAAGACCATTACCATCAAGAATACGATGGGTGTCGTGTATCACGAATTAGGACACTTTGTCGCGTACTATGGAGGCAGATTGGATCGCACCATTGAGTTTGCGGATATCTATGAAGAAGAAAAAGAATTGTATACCGCATCCAATAAAGCGTATGTATGTTCCAGCCCGGCAGAATATTTTGCGGAATCCTATAAAGACTATGTAGAAAATGCCACATCTTTACGGAATAAGCGGCCACGTACGTTTGAGTACATGGAACGGGTTGTCGGTAATTTAATCACAACCGCAATGGTAAAATAGAAAACAGGGAAGTCCGGATGAATTCCGGATTTCTTTTTTGTATAATGTAACTTGGAGATGATGATATGAAATTGTATGTGGTAGGACCATTGTTTACGGAAGCGGAGCAGAAGCAACGCTTGTATGAAGGAAAAAAGTTAAGAGAATTCTTTGCGGAAAAGAACAGGGAAGTTCAGATCGACAATCCGATTGAATTTCCGTTAAACGGAAAAACGAATGTTACGGCTGCTGAAATCTATACGCTGGATTACAAGCGTTTAAGTGAAGCGGACATTGTGTTCTTTGATTTATCCAATAGCGACAGCGGAAGCTGTGTGGCACTGGGTCTGATTATGGAAAAGAAGATTCAGGGAAAGGATATCAAAGTGTATCCGGTAATCGGTGATTTGCGTCTGGCAAGAAACGGACAGGGAGGATATGAAAGTTCCCTGGGGTTCAATTCCATGATGATAGGGATTTTAACAGGGAACAATATTCCGATTTATCCGAATTTTGAAGAAGCGTTTGAAGCATTTACCAGGGAATTTTAACACGGGACGGAACTGGTTTTCAGAAAGGACGCTTTCTTAATAATTACATAGCTGTATAACAACCATTCATGAAATAATGTTTTGTATTTAATTATTGTGTTAAAATGTGCGAATAATTAGTTGACAGCGCTTTCATACGTGACTATACTAAAACTGTAGTTGAGAATTGTGATTGGAAACAAGCAAGACCTCATTGCAACAAATGTTTTTTGTTGTGTGAGGCCTTTTTTAGTCCAGATGTGAGTCATTATGGTTATACATAAGATTGTGAACAATAACTTGATTATCACAAAAAGTAAGAAAGGAACAGACGTTATTCTCAAAGGAAAAGGAATCGGGTTTCAGAAAAAACCTGGTGATGTTGTGAATGACGAACTGATCGAACAGAAGTTTGTGCTCGAAAATGAAGAAACAG
>JABUSI010000170.1 GCA_021442745.1 Erysipelotrichaceae bacterium
TATAACACTAAGGAGGTTTTACCTATGACAAATGATATCATATCTTCTTTCGGTATCAAGCAGGAAGACATTGAACTGCTCACCAGCACAAGAAAAAACGGCACTCTCACCATCCGTATACGACTCGTCAACCGAGGCGTTCGCTGCCAGGCCTGTGGTAAATACATCAGGAAAATCAAAGATTACAGACATCATCTGATCCGCAATTCCGTCTTTATCTCAGAGCCTTGTGTAATTGATTATTCCGCACGCCGTTTCCTCTGCCCTTATTGCGGAAAGACGACATCAGAACCCAATCCTTTTACAGACCGGTTCCGTAACATCTCTACCGATACCGTCGATAACGTACTGTCACTTCTTAAAAAGTATAACGAGACATTCTCTTCGGTAGCCCGTGCCACACAACTCAGCACCACCAAGGTCATGCAGATTTTCGATACCTATGTCCAGCCGAAGAGGAAAAAGTTCTCTTCTTCCATCTGCCTGGATGAATTCTATTTCAGCAGGAAAAGAAGAAAGAAATATGCCTTTCTCATCCTTGATTTCACCAAAGGAAATATTATTGACATCCTGGAATCCAGAGAAAAGCACAAAATATCCTCCTACTTCTATTCCATACCTATAGAAGAGAGAAAACTTGTAAAGTACGTTTCTATCGATATGAATGATATTTACAGGGATATCGCAAAGACCTACTTTCCCCATGCACTGGTATGTGCCGATCCCTTTCATGTGCTGAAGCATCTTAGTGAGATGCTTGACCTGGTACGGTTGCGTGTACTGAGAAGATATGAACAGGACAAGAAATCCGACGAGTATTATCTGCTGAAGTATCAGAAACATCTTCTCTTCTCGGATATCTCTGATGATATCACCACAGTCAAAAAGAACCACCATTTCCGCTATTCCATTACTGACCGGCAGAAACTGGAAATGATGTTAATGTTGGACGAAGAACTCCGGGAAGCTTATGAGTTAAAGGATTCGTATCTTCTCTTTAACCGGGTGGATTATGATTCGAAGACAAGAGAACAGGTGTTCCTGGCCATCGTCAACCGAATGACAGACAGTGGGATTAACGAAATGGTAAGAGCTGGAAATACACTGTTTCATTGGAAAGAGGAAATACTGAATTCATTCTGTACTGACTGTCGCTGGAAGAAAGTGGACGGAAAGAAAGTACAGATCTTCTACCGTGTCTCCAACGGTCCCATTGAAGGAAGGAACAAGTATATCAAGATGATACTGAAACTGGCTAACGGATATAGTAATTTTGAGCGGTTCAGAAATCGTTGTATGTACAGCTTGAACAAGTTTGAACAGCGCTCCGATGAACCTGTGGATCACGAGGTCACACGACATTTCAAGAAGCCAAGAGAATGAGAAAAGGAGACGATTTCTCGTCTCCTCTGTTCGGTAAAACCCCACGTTTATTTAAAGGTGCACCCCACGTTTATTTATAAGTGAGTTCAAAACACCCCACGTTCGTTTATATTACCCTTTTACTTACTTAAGCATATGTCTTAACTTTAATTCTATTCCGTTACTCTTGTTTTCTTTCTTGCAAACATCAGTACGAACAATCCTGCAAGAGATACACACATTGTAACCATCCAGCCGGTATTCGTCGTTGTGTCAGCCGTATTTGTCGTATCGTAATCGTTTGTAATTACTGTTTCCGGTACGATTTCAATCGTTGCCGTCGGAGACGGATTGTCAATGGTAACAGTCATCTTTCCGTTTGATTTAACAAATGCGCCGTCTTCCGTTACTTCTGCAACGTAATATGTCTTGTCAACACCCAGATCACCCAACGCAACCGGTACGGTAATCGTCTGTCTTGCTTCACCAACCATCGGAATCGGCATTATTTCAGTGTACGGTACCGTCATTGCTTCGTCTTCGAATACTTGTACAAAGAATACCTTGTTGGTCTTCTTTTCTTTGTGACTTTCCTTGTAGATCTTGGTGATCTTGATTTCACCTTCATAGTAATGTTGTACAAAACGATAGTTTTCAATCGTCAGTCCGTCGACTCTGGTGTCATAATCTTTCAGTTCCTTTTCACCGACTGTGTATTCGATTTCCTTGCCGTCTTTGTACTTCGGCAGGTTATTCCATGTATATGTCCACATATCCAGTGTATACGTGAATCCCGGAACTTCCT
>JABUSI010000236.1 GCA_021442745.1 Erysipelotrichaceae bacterium
CTTGATGTATACCTGATCGTCGATTTCCTTGGTGATGCGTTCGGCTTCCTTTATCATACCTTCACAAGTC
Organism: Erysipelotrichaceae bacterium; assembly: GCA_021442745.1. Classification (GTDB taxonomy): domain Bacteria; phylum Bacillota_I; class Bacilli_A; order Erysipelotrichales; family Erysipelotrichaceae; genus RGIG4607. The sequence continues at coordinate 71 of JABUSI010000236.1, forward strand.
AGAGCCGTAACCTGAATGTGCAGACTGCGTTCTGTTCCGATGATTCTACGGATTTCTCTCATATGGTCAAAGAAATTTTCCGGTGCCGTCGCCTTGACGATGGACGGGTTGCTGGTTACGCCGACAATCGGCAGATGGTCCACCGCATCTTTGATTTCTTCCAGATTAATTGTGTCAATAATAAATTCCATCTTACTCTCCTCCTATGATGGTATGAATACCATATTCAATAAACGGTTCTGTCAGATTCCGGATCGCATCATCGCTTAACGGCTGCAGTTCATACAGGGAATATTCCTTTCCGATGGCTTCGTACTTGGATTCCCCCAGTTTATGAAACGGCAAAAGATGTGCTTCACGTAAATCGTGTTCGTTCATAAATTCCGCAATCGCACGGATGTTTTCTTCCGTTGCGGTAAATCCCGGAATCAACGGTACCCGGATAACGATTTTTGCGCCCAGCTTTTTTAATTTCCGGATATTCTGTTTCACTAATTCTACATCCAGATGCAGGATTTGTTGAGAGGATGCTGCATCATAAATCTTCATATCAACCAGAAACGTATCCGTACAGTTCACCAGTCGCTTCGCATCCTTCAGTTTGCATCCCAATGTCGTTTCCATGGCAGTACGGATATTTTCTTTCTTACACCGTTCCAGAAGTTCCATCGCAAATTCCTGATACAACAGTACTTCCCCGCCGCTTAACGTAACACCGCCGCCGGTCGTTTCATAAAATACCGTATCCCTCCGTACTTCCGCAAAGACCTCATCCATACTGCGTATTTTTCCAACCGTTTCCAATGCCCCCGTCGGACATTGCGCCGGTGTATTCGGACAGCTTCCGTTGACCCGTTCCGTACAATGAATGCATAATTTTTCCCGGAACATTCGCTGCGGTTTTGCGTCTAATCCTTCCGGATTGGCACACCACGGGCAGCAAAACGGACACCCCTTGAAAAACACCATCGTCCGGATGCCCCCGCCGTCATGCAAGGAATACCGCTGTATATTAAATATCGTCGCTTCCATTATAACGTATGCTCGCTCCGGTTGATGATATCATCCTGAATCCGCTTGCTCAGTTCCACAAACATCGCACTGTATCCGGCAACCCGGACAACCAGATCCTTATGGTTTTCCGGATGCAACTGTGCGTCAATCAGGGTTTCCCTGGACTGCACGTTGAACTGAATGTGCTGAATCCGCAGTTTGTCAAACGCCTTGATGTAACCCATCAGTTTTCTGATACCGTCCTCTCCCGCTAATGTGGAAGGTGAGAACTTGACGTTTAACAGACTTCCGTTTGTGGTCTGGTAATTTTCCAGTTTGGACACACTCAGAAGCGATGCCGTCGGTCCCAGTTTATCCCGTCCGACCATCGGTGACAAGCCACCGTCTGCCAGCTGATCCCCGGACTTTCTGCCATCCGCCGTTGCCCCGACTTTCTCTCCTAACGGGATATGGGCACTGACGGTATAACTGCCCGGCTGGAATTTACCCCCGCGCACATTGTCGTACGTACTGACTTCTTCGTTATAGAATGTCAACAGTTCCGCACCCAGCTTATCCACTTCGTCGTTGTCGTTTCCGTATTTCACATATTTGTTGATGAAACGCTGACGCAAAACTTCTTCGCCTTCCCAGTTTTTATCCAGAATATCCGCCAGTTGTTCATACGTCAGCAGATGATCTTCAAATACCGCTTTTTTCATCACATACAAGGAATCCGACAGGTTCGGACACCCGATTCCCTGCACGCCGGAGAAATTATATTTTGCCCCGCCGGTGGTGATATCCTTACCTTTTTCCATACAACCGTCCATAAATACGGACAGCATCGGAACCGGCGCAAATGCTCCATGCGCCAGATCGCAGGCATTCGCCCCGATGACCATATAGGAAATATACTTCCGGATGGTTTTCTTGATTTCTTCCTTGAACGCTTCGTAATCCGCAAATCCGTGCGGATGCTGTTGCATCGTGACTTCCATGCATTTCAGTAAATTGAACATCGCAATGTCATGCAATCCGTACATTTTTCCCGGAATACTCAGTTCCACACAACCGACAATCGCATAATC
>JABUSI010000078.1 GCA_021442745.1 Erysipelotrichaceae bacterium
GTTTTGCCGGAATCGTAATCTCTTCCGGTGACAATCCGGCCTGATAGTTAAAGCCGGTAATCGTATCGTGTGCTTCATTGAACTTCAGCCACGACATCGTATCCTCTGCGTTCACCGCAAATACCCTGATCCCTGCGGAAGGCAGCAGACTGACAATCAGCATCAGATTCAATACAACTTTCAACAAGCGTTTTTTCATACGAACAGACCTCCTGTGTAATATATATACCCGCAAACAATTTATGCGAAATAACTGCAGTTCATCAATTTATTATTACATATTCCCCCCCCCATTTTTCAACCGTACCCGTCGTAAACGTCTTTCTTTCCGCAAAAAAATAACGGTACAGTTTAACTGCACCGTTATCCGGACGTTATTTCTTTTTAAACGGGTTATGGAATTTCAGCGGACGCTGGCGGTTTTTTATCTTTTCCTTCTCCAGTTTTTCCTTTTCCGGCATCGTTTCCATCAGCATGCCATACGCTTTTCCCGTCACAAACGTATCCTTAAACTTCTCCGTACCGTCCGTTAATAAAAACCGCACGGAATTGGAATTCGTAATCACATTCCATTCATCGATATCTTCATTTTGGATCTTCGTACCGTATTCCGGATTTTCCGGATTGCGAAGAATCAGAAAGGTTTTGTATACGTCAATGGTCGGCTTGTCCTTGATTTTGATAAAGTTGATGGCAGCATATGCCAGAAAACACAATCCCATGATAAACAATGCCCATAACTTCGGACTGACTACGACAAACAAAACCAACAGACCGATTCCGAATGCTCCGATGATACCACATGATAAAATTGGCGCGTACATAACCGTGCCAATTTTATGTTCATTGCTTATCTGTAGTTCGGATACCGGTTGTTCCTTGTATTCAGGCATTACAGACCGTTTTCATCCAATAACTTGATGATATCGATAGGTTCGTCCGTAGGAACGATCTGGCATGTCAATCCACCGCGGATCTTAGCGATTTCACGATACATCTTGCCTTCTTCCGGTGTGCATGCAACGTTCTTCAGGATCATCTTGTAGTCATTCTGTCCGACCTGAGGAGCTGCATTACCGACGTTAACCTGTTCAACTTCTACACCGCTTCCCAAGATTTCCAATGCATCGGAAGGGAATTTGCAGATAACGAAGAAGGTTTCTTCCGGATGAGCGTTTACGTATTCCAATGTTTCCTTAATGGTAAGTACGGAAACCGGCGTACCTCTGGCAGCCATCGGCAAAGCCATCTTCTGAATCGGGTCAGCTGCTACTTTATCGTTGGTAACGATGATCCGTTCTGCACCGATCCGGCTTCTCCACATAACGGCAACCTGTCCATGAATCAATCTGTTGTCAATTCGTAAATGTTTAATCATATTATAAAATCTCCTTTATTTTGTTAATCCTATTATACTATAAACCTTGTAACCGTTTACACTGTTTTTTTAGAAATGTTTGATTCTTCCCTTGAAATGTTCGTAAATATCATCATTGGAGAATCCGTCAACGTTCTGTGACTGGAAGACATACGGACGCTTGCCATGGGAAACCACTCTCTTCATGGCTTCCGTCGCAATCGTGTTTACCAGAAACATCGTCACGATACTGGAACACGGACCGGTTTTGATACCGTCGATATCCATGCAGGCATCGGCAGAAGGAACGTTCGTATCGATGACGATATCGGCACATTCAAACAATCTCTTGCCGCTCGGATGACGGGATGTCTGCGCGGAAGACTGCGCAACGTTGGTCAGCGCGATGGTATAAATACCTTCCTTCTGTGCCCGCATAGCCATTTCCACAGGCATGGAGTTTCTTCCGGAATTGGACGTAATCAGCATGATATCCCCCGGCTGAATGTTGTATTGATCGTATACGATATCCGCAATACCCGGTACCCGTTCCAATGCGCAGGAACGCTGTGCACCGTAAGCCGTCAGTTGGTCAGGGTCCAGCATCGCATCCACGTTACCCAATCCGCCGGCACGCGCAAACAATTCAATCCCCAGCATGTGGGAATGACCGGTACCGAACGTATGGATGACCTTATCGTTTTCGATGCATTCTGCCCACTTGTCAATCAACGTTTCAATGACTTCCTTGTTCTTTTCTTCCGTTTCCGCAATCAGTTTAATAATCTTATCTC
>JABUSI010000208.1 GCA_021442745.1 Erysipelotrichaceae bacterium
AGATACTCAAGAACACTGTGTGCAGCAACGTTTCCTTCCCCTACCGCTTTGGCAATCTGGTAAGGTCTTCCTGTACAGTCACCGCATGCAAACACACCGTCTTTATTGGTTTTTGCCATCCGGTTTACCACAATATGCGGACCATCCAGTTCCAGACCCGGAAGAATCTTTGATGGTGCAACCGCATTACGAAGCACAAACAAGCCGTCTAGCGGTAATTCTTCCTTGTTGGTAAGAACTACATGACTGACCTTCGTTTCCCCTTCTACGGACTTAATTCCCGTTGTCATAAGTTGTACGTTATGGTATGGAACCGAACAGTCTTTATAGCCGGCAAACAGATAAACTTTTTCTGCAATACCGGCCAGATATTCCACTTCATGTTCGAAGCGTGCATCACCGAGAAATACACCGATTGTTTTCTTTTTATACAGAAAGCCGTCGCATGTCGCACAATAACTGACACCATGGCCCAACAGGCGGTCTTCTCCCGGAAAACCTTTTGCGCTAACCGCACCAACCGCTAACACAATACTTTTTGCGTCATAAATATCATTATCTGCCTGAATCATAAAACCACGTCTGGTTTTGCTGATCAAAGTTACCATCTGGTCCACCGGTTCCAGTTCCATCTGGTCCATCTGCCGGCGGAAGTTTTCATTCAGTTTTGCACCGCTGACAAACGGAATGCCCGGATAGTTCGCAATTTTCTCCGACAATTCAACTTTTCGGCTCAGACTCCGGCTTCCGAACCAGATTACATTTTTGTTGTGAAGTTTCAGATTCAAAGCACAGGATAATCCTGCCGGTCCCGCACCGATAATTGCTACATCATACATTACCATCACCTCTTATACATTAATTACTTTTTTGTAGAAGTCTAACACATATTTGTCCAGAAGTTCAATGTAATAGCCTGCATATTCATCCATCATATACGAAAACAACGGATGTTCGGAAATCATTTCTTCACGCGTACAGGAAGGATCTGACTGCATCCACCGGTCAATGTATTCGTCATACTTTGAACAGTCATACAGTTTTCCTTCTTTCCGTAATTCTTCCTGCCCCAAAAGTGCCAGTTTGAACGAACTGCGGATAATGGTTTCCATAAAAGATGCCACATCAAATTCCTCTTCTTCATCCGTTACCCTTGTATCTGTTTTGCTTTTGATTTCCTGTCGCAGAAGAATTTCTTCTTCCGGATTCATCTCAATAACAACCGTATTGTTTAATTGCATGGAAATCTGTGCTGTACATTCTTCCCCCTCATCCGATTCAATAAAGAATGCATCCAGCTGTTTGTCCACAAGATATTTTCTCAGGTCCTTTACGGAACCGATTCCTTCCATTCCCCATGACGATACCGTCTCATCTTCCAGTGAAGGCAGAACGGTACGGGTAATGGATTGAATGCAGATTTCTGCCGGCTCGTCGTCCAGCATCAAAGTGTGTGTTCCTTCGGATAATCCGCAAATCGCTTTTTCCAGCGCTTCGGATGCCATATGTTTCCCGATAATCAGAGACAGGTTTTTCTTTTGGTATCGTTCGGAACTTCCGTTCAGATCAACCACAACAAGATCACCCGGTTGTGCCGTTTCCGGCTGAATCTTATTACCGAATCGTTTCAGTATTCGTTCCAGATCCTTCTGATATATTTTTTCATCAAACACAAACGTTTTCGGTTCATGCCCCGTCAGATCCACTGAATGATAGTCAAATTCCTGTACCAGTTTAGATTTAAATTCCAGCATAGCATTACCCGTAATAGTACGCACTGATTTTTTCAACGATCTCGTCTTCTTCCATCAGCCCGACAACTGTTTCCTTTTCTTCCCCGTTATTGTAGAACTTTACGGTCGGAACTGCCTGGATATCAAACCGCGTTCCCAATACCGGATAATCCGTGATATTTACCTTTACAATATTCACAAACGGATAGTCATAGCACATATCCTCCAGAATTCTGGACAGCATCTTACAAGGAACACACGTCGTTGTGTAAAAATCCACAATCACAAATCCCTCTCTGACCAATTCATCATAATTCTTGTCATTCGCAAAATTAATAGCCATTCGTTTCACCCTCACTTTCGTTGATATAGTCCAGAACGTAACGTTCCAGTAATTCCACATAATACTCTTC
>JABUSI010000291.1 GCA_021442745.1 Erysipelotrichaceae bacterium
CCGTACAGCCGCTGGGTCTCGTAGCCGATGATGGCGATGCCCTTGCGGAAGTTTTCGATGTCTGTCAGAACTGCATCACAGTCTAATCTTAATTTGGTTTCTTTCCATGGCATGCCGCGAATCGCATGTTTAACGGTGTCAACTACAGCTTCAATGAATTCACCCTCAGTCTTAGGAATGAGGAGCTCGTAGGCAGATGTTTCCGGAGAAGACACTTCAAAGCCGTCCTCATAATCTTCAAGAGGTTCATCACCGAGGGGATTATCATCTTTAACTTTGTACTTTACAATATATCAAGAAATTGATTTCCTATTACGATTTCTCTTTGATTTACAATTCCTTTGTTAATGACGGAATCAGCGATCTGGTTACCAAAGGAAGTGAGTTTGCGCAATATTATCTCAATGGCAATAACCTGATATTCATCTCAAACTTCATTAAATCGTTTGAGAAAAAGAACAATATGAAGTATACCGATGAGGCATTTATAGAATGCTTACTGTATATTTGCATATCCATAAAAAGAAACAAAGACGGATTTACCATTACTGATCCGCATACCATGCTCTATGAATTGTATGAATCTCCTACCATCAACCAAATGATTAGCAACTCGATTGCATCCATAAACAAAGGGTTGGACGAAACATTCAGTCTTTCCGAATTGGAAGGAATCCTTGTATTTTTCTTATCAAAAAAGCAATTTACACATGAGTTTTCTTCGTCAGAAACAACATTGTTTGAGGACGATTACTTTAATCGACGCAGTGCATTAATTGCAAAAATGTTCATTGAAAACCTGGAAGATCATCTAAATATATATCTTACTTCCGACGAAGATCTATACAACGGATTACTGATGCATATCAAACCTGCAATCTTACGTTTGCTGTTTAATAACGAAATTACAAATCCACTGCTATCTGATATTAAGGAAAAATATCCGATGGTTTTTGATGCGTGCAAAGAAGCATCTGAAGTCATAGAAAACCAACTCCACGTAAAAATCAATGAAAGCGAAATCAGTTATCTTGCTCTGCATGCGGAAGCTGCCATAGAAAAAGTACAAAAGAAAAATCACCTGCTTATGTGCAAGGTGATCATCGTATGCCCTCAAGGTATCGGAACCAGTAAAGTTCTGTACTACAAATTGTTGAATCAGTTTCCAAATATTCAGATTGAACGCGTCTGTTCCTTAAATGATTTGCCATCTATCAACAAAGAAAACATAGACTTCATCATTTCTACCGTCCCGTTATCCACATACAACAAACACAATACAATCTGCGTAAGTCCATTCTTAGATGAAGAAGACATCTCCAAAATACAGATTGCGTTAAAGAAGAAAAATTACGTCAGCAAGAATTACAATAACCTGATGGTTGACGATATCATGACCATCATCAGTAAATATGCCAAGATTATTGACCACGATTCCTTAAGAAAAACCATCAATGAGTATTTCATCCAAAGTGACAACAAGATGAATAACCCGGATGTTTCTTTGTCTTCTTATCTCAAAGAAAACCTGATTTCTCTTAATTATAACTGCTCCTCTTGGGAACAAGCTTTCATTGAAGCCGGAAGATTACTTTTAGATTCCGACTATATCAACAACAGCTATATTACTGCCATGATTCAGAACGCAAAGCAATACGGTGCCTATATGATTATCGGCGATGGCATCGCGTTACCGCATGCCATGAATACCAGTAATGTAAACAAAACCGGATTCTCCTTTGTTACACTGAAAGACAGTGTTCCATTTGAAGATTCCGGTAGAATTCATCAGATTCGTTTTGTGATTGGATTATGTGTAAAAGAGAATAACGAGCATTTTCGTGCTCTCAGCGAACTCATTGAAATCATGTCAGACTCCAACAAGAAACATGAATTGTTGAACAGCAGATACAAAGAAGAATTTATGAATGTTTTGAAAAAATAAAACAGTGTATTGATTAAATACTAAACTCAATCCGTAAGTACAGTTTTTTGGAACTATATAATCCGTTGCATAGTACAACTTGGAATCATCCACAATATTCACAATAACAGGCAGCCTCTTCATCAATGGCTGCCTGTTATTACAGTTTAAAGTAATGGTACTGTTACCAATTGAAAAAACTACCAAAGAAATC
>JABUSI010000411.1 GCA_021442745.1 Erysipelotrichaceae bacterium
TCAAGCATGGTCATCCCTCCTTTGTCCGAGAATCAATGCCAGAAAAAACGGAGCCCCCAGTAAGGAAGTAATGGCTCCTACCGGCAGCGAGGAACCGTTTCCAAGACATCTTGCCATGGTGTCGGCACATACCAGAAGAAGACTGCCCAGCAGTGCGGACGCTACAACCGAATATTCGTGATTGTGTCCGATGAGTTTCTTAATCACATGCGGACAGATGATACCGACAAACCCGATGATTCCCAGACACGATACGCAGACTGCCGTCACCATCGATGTCAGTAGCAATGTCCCAAACCGGACGGTAGAAACACTGACACCCAACCCGCTTGCGGTCTGTTCACCGGAAATCATCGCATTGTATGTCCAGGATTTTCGCAAGAATACGGCCATCGAAAGCAGAACGGGAATCAACATAATCAGATCCGTTTCATAGGTCGCTCTTCCCAGATCACCGAAACTCCAGATGACTGCCGCAGACAATCCGACATCCGTCGCATAATACTGAAGAATGGTGGTTGCCGCCGTCCAGACGGATCCCATGGCTACACCTGCCAGTACCAGAACGGACGGGGAAAACGAACGAATCCGGCAAAGTCCCAGAATAATCAGCACCGAACCTAACGCAAACACAAATGCCATACTTCCCGTCGCATACGGATTGGTTCCTGACAGATACGAAGACAACCGGTTTCCGGTCTCCAGAAATCCTCCCGAAAACGCAATGATGGAAAGATTCGCCCCGAATACCGCTGCATTGGATACACCTAATGTCGAAGGAGATGCCATCGGATTGTGCAATACCGTCTGCATCATCAGTCCGGCAACCGACAAGCCCGCGCCGGCAATCAGAGCCGCCAGGATTCTCGGAATACGGATGTGATACAGAATTCGTATATTTGAAGCCGTTCCTTTTCCCAGCAACGCGGAAATACCGTCCGTCAGACTCATATACGAGGAGCCCGTAAACAAGCTGATACAGGAAAACAGAATGACCAGCAACAATAAGATACGAATGACATTCTTCCGCCTTTTTTCCATACTTTCCCTCCAAACAACAAAAAAACTGCCATGAAAACATCTGCTGACGTTCATGACAGTTTCGTACTGTCTTTTGTTTCTGAATACATAAAATTGCTTCTGCAAGGTTGTCTTAACTTCTGTTAAGTACCTGTAAACAATATCATAATCTTTTGTCTTTTTCAATCGATGTTACAGAAAGGACTGCAATTTCCGGATACCATCCGCAATCAATTCACTTACCGTTGATTCATGAATACCGGCAATGTAATTATCGCAAAGATTGGTTGGAATCAGAATCCGTTTGGCGTTACTTTGCGCAACCGCCGTTGCCATCGCCGGAGAGATTTCCCCAAGCAATGCATCCGCAATCACAATGCCGACCGGACCAATGATGACATCTGCCTTCCGGCAATTCACAATCAATGCATTCTCACCGGTAGCTACTGCATCTGCCCCCGCTTTCAGCATCGCCTGCGTAGCTAACGAGTTCGTTCCTACCGCAACGACTTCCACACCCGGAATCGTCGTCTTAATCTGACTCACCAGTTGTTTTCCCATTCCTCCGCCTTGTCCGTCTATTACCAATACTTTCATATGTTCACCTGCTTCTCTTTGTCTCAATATATCACACATTGGCAAATAATCCTATTCTCTTGCCAATGACATACAATGTAAGGTAAATACACTTGTTTGATTTAACGTTCCTTACAGCCATATTCCCAGTATTTTCCTCACTTTACGTTCTACTCTTAACTGTCTGGCATAGAGAATCAAACGGTCTGTCTTTTTCATTGGATCACTGATATAACTGCGGACCGCTTTGTTGAAGACTTCCGTGTCTGTTTTGTTTTTATGCAACATCAAATCACACATGGTCCGTTCCCTGTCATATATCATTATCTGTGTGTTATCAATTTCTACATAGGAAATCCCTATCCGGTACTTATCTTCCCTGACAAAATGCGGTTTCACAACAGAGAATTCTATATAAAAACGATTTCTCGCACTTTTGTATGGTACAGCAAGATGCCACGCAGATGGTGTCCGCTCTGTATATCCGTAATAATCCAGTGCGCTCTCCAGACAAATCACTGCATCCGGAA
>JABUSI010000296.1 GCA_021442745.1 Erysipelotrichaceae bacterium
AGATTACCCCGGATTATACATTCTTTCTGGTAGATGATTTTGCGGAAGGTTCCGACCGTCTGGTACAGATTTACCAGGCAACCCGTTCCGTATCCGACGAAACGTACTGCATTACCAACTCACCGGTTGTCGATGACGATCACGCCATCCGAGTCCCGTTTGAAGTAAAAGAACCGCTTTTAATGCCTTTGTACATCCTGCCGGTATTCCAGATTATCGCTTATGAAGTGAGCGCAAAACTGAACAGCTGGGATAACCATCCGATGTTTAAGGACTTCAAGAAATACGCAGATTCCAAAACGGCTACCGTAAAGAAGATTATGTTCGATTAGTATGATCAAAGCCGTAGTATTTGATATGGACGGTGTGTTGTTTGACAGTGAGCTGTTTTACATCAAACGGACACTGGAATGCCTGCATCACTTCAAAGTAGAGGCAACACTGGAGGATATCCGATCCGTTGCCGGAGGAAATACGAATCACTACAGAAATGCCATTGCACCGCTGGTAGAACCCATCGGCATGACGTTTGAGCAGTTTGACGACTATGCCTGGCAGACATACAAGGAACGTCCGACACCGTATGAAAAAATCCTGTTTCCCGATACTTACGAAGTTCTCGATTACTTATCTTCCCGATACCGTCTGGTACTGGCCACTTCCTCCAAATCGTTTGAAGTAGCCGACGTATTCAAACGGATCGATATTGAAAAATATTTCGAGTTCGTATTAACCGGAGATATGTTTAAGGAAGCCAAACCGAATCCGGATATTTACTTAACCTGTATCCGGAAATTAGGATTGCAGCCGGAAGAAATCCGGGTTGTGGAAGACAGCGAGTACGGAATCACCGCTGCCAAAAACGCCGGATTATACGTCTTTGCGAGAAGAGACGACCGGTTCGGATTTGACCAGTCAAAAGCCGATCAGCTGATTGATACGTTATCCGAACTGAAAAACTATTTATAAAAAACGGGGGTTCACAAACTTGTGAGCCCCTGTTCTTATTCTAGAACCACTTGAAGAATTCGTCGACATCGTCTTTATGATGTCCCAATACTACCATATGGTGATTCCCGATGGAGTTTGTCAGAAAATACTGTACATCATCCGGTCCCATCTGGATTTCCAGCTGGGTACGGCATAAACTGCGTTCGCTGCGGTTATCAATGATATCTGCATCCGTCGCAAAATGACGGTCAAGCAATCCGGAACACTTGAAGATGGTAACCGGCTGGTTATCGAACCGTCCGTTAATGGCTACGCCAAGTCCGCTTTCAAAGTGCGTATCGCATGAAAAGCTCTTCGGCATCGTAATCGGTAACGTGCAGTGTGCCAGTACAATCTTGCTTTCATCCGTCAGAATACGGCTCGGATTACACATGAATACATCCTTACCGGTAATTTCACCGATAACTGCCATGGAAATCAATGACGGTGTATCACCTTCGCAACCGGCATAAATACCTTCGGCGTTCAGAATCGCCAAAGCCAGACAACTGGTTCCCTTCACCGTATCCAACAAGTCAAAGCACCGTACGGTTACACCGTCCAGATGATACTTATCGACAATCCGGCGCAAAGCACCGTAAATCTGCAGACACAGTTCGGTATCTTCCGGATGGAAGTTCTTTGCGACAATCGCTTCGGTATATTCATTCGGAACGTATGTCTTCTTTGCGATTTCCTCAAAGAATTCCTCCATGGTTACATCCACGATTTCAATTCCGTTCTGTTTCTTACTCGTTTCATTATCCACATCGGAAGAAATCAGCCAGTCACTTGGTGCACCGACGCGACCGATTTTTAAATTATGAACCCGATTCACAGCCTTGAAGGTCTGATGCAAGGATTGAATCCGCTTGGCAACATATTCTACGGAACCGTGCAATACTTCACCCTTGACGTTGTTCTGACGTAAGAAGGACAGGATTTCCAGGGATGCAGCCAGGGAATTGTTGAAGCCGGTAGACAATAAGATGACCGGTTTCGGAAGTTTATCAAATACGGCACGGAATCTTCCTTCCGTTCCGCCTCCGCCGATAAACACAATCGGCAGTTCATACGTACCCAAATGTTCCAGATCGGTAAGTTCCACCGGTAGTTTGCAAGCTTCCTTTAAC
>JABUSI010000036.1 GCA_021442745.1 Erysipelotrichaceae bacterium
TCGCTCATCCGTTCGCTTCCTTCATGACCGCATTCAATGCCCACAATAATCATCTGCTTTTCCCATTGGTCCAGAAAATCTTTCAGACCCCAGCTTTTTCCATATGTAGCATCCGTATCATAAAACAGATTATGACCGTCAAAGAAGTACATTACCGGATAACGGTTCGTACTTATATCATAATCATCCGGAAGGTAAATGTGTAACATGCGTTCCTTCCCTTTCGGTGTATAAACTGAACTTCTTTTAATAATCATAATAACTCCTGTTTACCAAGGCAGAATTGCCTGAATCGGTTCTTTTACGTTTCTGATGAAGTCGGTTCCGGTTTCTTCCGGGTTCACTACGCCGCTTCCGTAATGCGTAGCGATGGCAACCTGCGGTCGGATTTCATTTACAAATGCTGCTGCTTCCGTACAGTTCATGGTATATTTACCGCCAATCGGAACTAACATAACGTCGCATTGTACCTTACTGTTTTCTTCATTGCGGTCCGTGTCTCCGCAAATATAATACCGTACACTGTCCAGAACGATGATATATCCGAGATAATTTTTATCCTTCGAATGAAATGGTTTTCCGACATTATAGGCCGGAACTGCTTCTACTGTAATATCTTCTTTGCTTAAGCATTCTCCCGGTTGTAATCCGATTATTTTCTGTGACGATATTCCGGCATTTTCTAAAGTACTTACACAAGAAAACGGACAAATATATGTCGTGTTCTCGTTTTGTACCTTCCTGCAGTCTTCGTAAGAGAAATGATCAAAGTGATCGTGGGTAATTAAAATATATTCCGCATCGTGATATTCGGTATTCACGGTAAACGGGTCACAATATACGACAATCGGTTTTTCAAACCGAATGGAACTATGAAACAACACTTCCGGTAAATACATAATCAAACCTCCTTTTGACTTTATAATAGTACACTATTTTGCGATAACGAAAAAGAGGATATGATATCCCCTTATCTGTTTTCGAACTGCAGCTGATATAACTTGTAGTAATATCCTTTTTGTTCAAGCAGCTGCTGATGATTCCCTCTTTCAATTACTTCACCATGTTGCAGTACGATAATCTGGTCAGCATGCTGAATTGTACTCAATCTGTGAGCAACTACTAACATTGTACCGATATTACGGATTTTTTCCAGGGATTGCTGGATCAATACTTCCGTCTCCGTATCGATATTAGCGGTTGCTTCGTCAAGAATCAGAATCTGCGGCTGATGAATTACCGTTCTCGCAAATGACAGTAACTGACGCTGTCCCTGTGAGAAGTTCTCTCCCCGTTCGATAACCTCTTCGTCTAATCCGTGTTCCAGTTTGCTGATGAAAGAATCAGCATTTACGTAAGCACACGTTTCCTGAATCTGCTCGTCCGTAAACCGTTCGTTATCGTGCAGTGTGATATTTGTCCGTACATTTCCGCTGAACAGGAAAACGTCCTGTAACATCTGACCGACGGCTTTTCGTAAAGACTTGATTTTGATATGAGCAATATCTATACCGTCAATCAGTATCTGTCCTTTCTGAATTTCAAAATTCCGTACAATCAATGAAAGAATCGTTGTTTTACCGGCTCCGGTTGCACCGACAAACGCACAGGTTTGCCTTGGTTCAATCACGAAACTGACATCCTTAAGAATCCAGTCTTCTCCCACATAAGCGAACCATACGTTTTTGAATTCAATTCTTCCTTCGAAATGATCCACTTCAACAGCATCTTCCCTGTCCCGGACTTCCGGTTGTACATCCAACAGATTAAACAAGCGTTCCGATGCGGTCAATGCCTTCTGTAAACTGTTTAACTGGTCGGACAATTCCTGAATCGGGTTAAAGAATTTACTCAGGTACATATAGAACGCAACAATCATACCGGCATTCAGTCCTAACATAACGCCCATATAGAATACAACGGCAACGGCTGTTATGTATAAAAGCGTCATTAACGGACGGTAAATCCCAAACGCAATGACAACGTTAAAACGTGCTTTCCGTAAATTCTCGTTTTTTTCCAGAAACTCTGTTTCCTTGAACTTTTCCTGATTAAAAATCTGAATGATTTTCATTCCCGACAGGTTTTCATTCAAATACGTATTCAACTCAGAGATATACCT
>JABUSI010000151.1 GCA_021442745.1 Erysipelotrichaceae bacterium
TCAGCAATTATAACTGCACCAACCGCAAACACAGGCCTTACTTATGATGGCAATGACAAAATCGGTGTAAATGCAAAAGAAGGTTATACCTTAACAAGTAATGATTGTGTCATTGACGAAGGCGGTAACGCTGTTGCCAATACTGCAGGAACATATACGGTTACAGCTACCTTAAATAAAGGTTGTATCTGGTCAGATGGCAGTTTTGAAGATAAGACGGTTTCCTTTACGATTGAAAAAACGAAAGTAGACGTACCAAAGGGTAATACAAAACTTACAGAGAACGGAAAAAATCAGATTGGTGTAAAGGGTAATGCCGGTTATACCTTAACAAGTGAAGATTGCACAATTGATGAAAAGGGTAACGCGGTTGCCAAAGAAGTCGGTACTTATACCGTAACTGCCACAATTAAAGACGGATATATCTGGAAAGACGGAAGTCTTGAAGATAAGACCATTACCTTTACCATCAAAAAACAAACAGAACCGCAGCAACCATCCGATGATCCGGAACCGGAACACAGTCATAAAGGGGAACTTGTAGAAGGGGTAGAACCGACTTGTGAAGAAGATGGAACAAAGGATTACTACGAGTGTGAATGCGGATTGTACTTTGAAGATGAAGACTGCACAATTGAAATCTTGAATATCGATAAGTGGAAAGTTGTAAAAGCACTGGGACATATCGATAATGACGAGGATGGCAAGTGTGATCGGTGTGGCAAAGTACTGGAAGAAAAGAATCCGGATGGAGATGATAAAGATTCAAACGGTGGAAAAGAAAATCACAACGGTAGCGATACGGAAAAGAAAGAAAACAAGTTGGTATTGCCGATTGTTGTCGGTGGTGTATTGGCAGCGTTTGTAATTTTCTTCCTTATCTTCAAGAAGAAAGAGGAAGAGGAATAAGATTTCTCTCTCATTCAAAGAATATAAAAAAAGCCTATATTTAGCTCTTATAAAGAAATCAAGTCCTGCACCCATCCTGTGCACGACTTGATTTTTATATTGCCGGTAAACCATATACAATTACAACGGATGTAAATGATATCCTAAGAGAAGGAGAAGAAAAATGACGAATTACAGATTTCCGGAAGGGTTCTTCTGGGGTGGAGCAACCAGTGCTTATCAATGTGAAGGTGCATGGCAGGAAGATGGTAAAGGATTTGCGGTTACGGATTTACTGACTGCAGGAACAAGAAGAGAACCGAGACGGTTCGAACCGGATGTTAAAGAAGGTATTTTCTATCCGGCTAAGACAGCGATTGACCATTATCACCGGTATAAAGAAGACATTGCGTTATTTGCGGAGATGGGATTCAAGATGTATCGGTTATCGATTTCCTGGGCAAGAATCTTCCCGAATGGAGATGACGAACAGCCGAATCCGAAAGGTCTGGAATTCTATCGCAATGTATTCGAAGAATGTCATAAATACGGCATTGAACCGTTGGTATCCTTATCTCATCATGACGTTCCGTATGCATTAGCAGTAAAACAGGACGGATGGTTATCCAGAAAAACCATTGATGATTATGTAAAATACTGTAACGTTGTGTTCAATGAATACAAAGATCTGGTTACTTACTGGATTACGTTCAATGAAATCAATATGACAATGAACTACTTCGGTGACGTATTCGGTGGCGGTATTCTTTCCAACAACACCAAGGAAGTCAATATCAATAATGCACCGGATGAAGTATTTACGGCAGACAAACAGAACAAGCGGTTCAAAGCGCTGCACCACCAGTTTCTGGCAAGTGCTCTGGCAGTAAAACTCGGACATGAAATCAATCCGGCTTTCAAGATCGGCTGTATGATTTCCTCCGATGCACATTACCCGTATAACTGCAATCCGGCGAATATCCTGGAAGCACAGAATTCGATGAGAAAGCTTTGGTATTGCGGTGACGTACAGGTACGAGGGGAATATGCACCATTTACCAAGAAGTATCTGGCAAACAAGGATGTAACGTTAGAAGTCAGCGAAGAAGACAAGAAAATTCTGAAGGAAGGAAAAGTGGATTTCTATTCCTTCTCCTATTACACATCCGGTACCGATTGTGTCGA
>JABUSI010000328.1 GCA_021442745.1 Erysipelotrichaceae bacterium
GTACTTTTGTCAAAATACCGTAAAAAAGGTCATTTCCGACCTTTTTTACTACTTCAGTTCATTTTCATGATGTGCCTTTTCGGCAATTCTCCAGTCATCCTGATACCCGCTCAAACAGTCCACAAACCGTTTTGCGACATAATGAGGTCTGGTAATAGCGGAACCCACTACGACCGCATGACAGCCCAGATAAATGCATTTCATCGCATCCTCCGGCGTATACAGATGACCTTCCATCAATACGGCAGCCCGATCACCGATTTCCCGGCACATCCTGGCAACCATACGGTAATCCGCACCTTCAATATGCTGAGTGGCACTCGTATACCCGTACAACGTCGGTGCAACCAGTTCCGCTCCGTTTTCCACCGCCCGTATCGCTTCTTCCACGTTGGAACAATCCGCTAAAATCAGATGGTCCGGATATTTCTTCCGTACTTCCTTGATCAGATCCCAGGCTTGTGTCCCTTCATGCGTGACTTCCGAAGTACAATCCAGCGCAATGATATCCGCACCCGCTTCCACAATCGCATCCACTTCCTTCATTGTCGGCGTAATGAATACGTACGTATCATCATGCCAGACTTTATACAGACCGATAACGGGTAATCCCAGATCCGCTTCCTTTACCTGCCGGATCTGTTCCGGAGAATTGATCCGCAACCCGACCGCACCGGCCCACTTGGCACACTTCGCCATCACAACAACCATATCCGGTGTATAAATCGGTTCATCCTTCTGGGTCTGACACGATACAATCAGACCTCCCTTTAAACTGTCAATCAATGCCTGTTTTCTTACATCCTTTGTGATCATAGTATTTCCTCTCTTTCGCAGTTCACAACATTATCCGGCGATTTTTCCTCTTCCGGTACTTCATCCACATAAATCGTATGGAATTCTTCCAGCTTCGCCCACGTACAGATCGCCTTCACGTCAAACTTCGACCGGTCAATCAGTAAACATGACTTCGCACTTCGTTTCAATACTTCCTTTTTAACAGCCCCGATTTCAAAGTCAAACACATACGCTTCGTTGCGTCCGATGCTGATGCCGTTAGCCGTCAGAAATGCCGTATCAAAGTAAAACTGCCCTAATACCGCTTCCGTCAGCGGTCCTTTCGTCGTACCGTTTTTCAATGATACTTCCCCACCGACAAGAAACAGTTTTCCCTGAAAATCCTCCGGTATTTTCGATAACAGATACGTATTCGGCGTTACCACCGTAATCTTCTTATCGTACACATATTCCATCAGATACATCGCTGTCGTCCCCGAATCGATGTAGATACAATCCCCGTCTTGGACCATCTGACTTGCCTTGGCACAGATCCGCCGTTTTTCTTCTTCATGAATGTTTGTTTTCGAATATACCGCCGGTTCGTTAAACGGGGTTAAGATGGACGCATTCACCAGCGAAGCGCCACCCCGTTCCCGTTTGATCAATCCCTGACTTTCCAGTTCCATCAGATCCCGTACCACGCTCGAGCGGGACGTCTGCAGCACTTCCGTCAGATCCTTTACGGAGACATAGACATCCTTACGGACCATCTCCATAATCTTTGCCATTCGTTTTTTTGTCAGCATACATTCACCTAATCGTACAATACCCGGCTCTTCAGTTCTTCCTGGATATCCTTATCCAGGTTAACGAATACCGCACTGTACCCCGCTACCCGTACCAGCAGATCCGAATAGTTTTCCGGATGCTTCTGCGCATCTTCCAGAATGCCGTGGTCCACTACCGTAACCATCAGCTGACATCCGCCCTTACGGAAGTACGTTCTCCACAAGGCCTTGATTTTCTCTTTTTCCTCATGCATCATCCGCGGCGTGAACTTGATGTTCTGTACACTTCCGCCATGATATTTCGCATCAAATTTCGCCAAAGAATTCAGACACGCCGTCGGACCGTTTTTGCTCGCACCGCCCTGCGGATTGTTCGCCGGATTCATAAAGACTCCGGATTTCCTTCCGTCATAGCTTGCCGCCGTCTGTTTTCCCCAGTCGGTATTGGTCTGGTTATTGCTGATGACAATCAGATAATACCCTAAACCGTATTCGATACCCC
>JABUSI010000018.1 GCA_021442745.1 Erysipelotrichaceae bacterium
TCGAACCGCTGACCCTCTGCTTGTAAGGCAGATGCTCTCCCAACTGAGCTAAACCTCCACGTTCGCATCCTTTTTTCGTTCGGTGCTCTAATAATATACCACCGTCAAATGCTGTAGTCAACACCTTTTTGCGTTATTTTATACAGAAAATTTCCCTTATTTTCCCAACTCTCCGCTACTGTCGCACATTTTACATTACGTCTTCATTTTTCGTGTATAATATTCGTAATACGAAAGTCGGTGAGACGATGAAAGATACATTATACAAGCAGGGATACACCCAGGGAAGAGAACTTTCCTGGCTGAAATTCAACGATCGCGTATTGAACGAAGCGAAAGAAAAACACGTTCCTTTGCTGGAACGCCTGAACTTCTTATCCATTTATTCCTCCAATTTACGGGAATACTTCATGGTACGCGTCGGTTCGATGAACGCGATCAAAGATACGACAAACAAAAAGGATGCCTGTTGCGGACAAACGGTAGCCAAACAGCTGGAATCCGTATACAAGTTCTGCGCCAAACAGCAGAGTAAACAGGAAAAGATTTACAAATCCATCACCAAGGAATTACGGAAAGAAAAGATTTCCATTCTGAATATCAGCGAATGCTCCGATGACCAGTTAAAAACAATCAATAAAATCTATAACACATCCATCAAGCATTCCTTATCACCAAGAATCGTCAATGCCAGACACCCGTTACCGAATCTGGCCAGCGGTACCTTATATGTCATTACCCGGTTCAAGACAAAAAACGACGAACTGATCGGTATCATTCCATTGCCGTCTTCTCTGCCGACCATATATCGGATCGGATCCAAAAAAGGTGATGAATTTGTTTTGCTGGAAGATATCATGCTGACAAAAGCGAAATCCTTATTCGGAAAAGGCATCGAGGAACTGGAAACCGGCATCTTTGAGATTACCCGGAATGCGGATGTCAATCCGGACCAATCAGACGACGATATCCCGGATTACCGGAAGAAAGTCAAAAAAGCACTGGGAAAACGCCGCAAGCAGGAAATCGTCCGGTTACGTGTCAAAGCCGGTATGTCGAATAAATGCATCAAATATCTGATGTCCCAGTTAAATATCCGGAAGGAAATGCTGTTTGTGGAAAACATCCCGCTGGATTATTCATTCGGTTTCACACTGCCTTCCTTATTACAGAACAGAAATGCAGGCGATTATCAATACGCACCGTATACACCGAAGCGGTCCGTTGCCTTTGACTACAACAAGCCGCTGTTTGATCAGGTCTTGCAGAAAGACGTCTTACTGCATTATCCGTACGAATCCATGGATCCGTTCTTGCAGCTGGTAAAGGAAGCTGCCAAAGACCCGCGTGTCTTACAGATTAAAATCACCATCTATCGTCTGGCAAAAAATGCCAGACTGGTCGATTACTTATGCGAAGCGGCCGAAAACGGTAAGGAAGTTATCGTATTGATCGAACTGAAAGCCCGTTTTGACGAACAGAACAACATTGACTACTCTGCCCGTCTGGAAGATTCCGGCTGTACGATTATGTACGGTTTTGAAAACTACAAGGTACACAGCAAAATCTGTCAGATTACCCGGATCAAAGGAAAACGGATACAATCCGTTACCCAGATCGGCACCGGTAATTTCAATGAAAAAACCGTTAAACTGTATACCGACCTGTCATACATTACGGCTGACAAAGACATCAACAAGGATGCTGCCGATTTCTTCAACAACATGCTGATCGGTAAAATTGACGGACAATACCATGATTTATGGATTGGTCCGGCACAATTAAAAGACCGCATCCTGCAAGCCATCGACAAGCAGATTGCGTTAGGTCCGGAAGGAACCATTACCGTCAAAATCAATTCCATTACGGATACGGACATTATGGAACGCTTATCCGTGGCCTCCCAAGCCGGTGTACCTGTCAACATGATTGTCCGGGGCATCTGCTGTCTGTTACCGCAGGTGGAAGGAAAGACGGACAACATTCACATCCGCAGTATTGTCGGACGATATCTGGAACATTCCCGGATTTACGTATTCGGTAAAGGCGAAGACATGTCCATGTACAT
>JABUSI010000427.1 GCA_021442745.1 Erysipelotrichaceae bacterium
TTCATCCTTTTTCCAGAAGTATCTTCCGTCTTCCAGGACAGACTGAACATCATTCTGCATTACGGTACCGGCAAGCTTATAGGTTCCCGTGGAAGACGTAGCCCGCCAGATTTCATAGTATTCTGCACCTTCAACCTTATACCAGATTACTTCATTGACCTCGGAACCATGTTCCGCTTCATAATACGTGTTACCACCCGACATTACCGGCTTGCTCAAAACCGGCTTAGCAGTTACCGTCGAACTGTTCGGTCCCAGATATTCCACAAAATCCATCTTTTCGTAGGTTGTTTCATCCACCTTCCAGTAATAATTCGCATTACAGAACGGTTGAACCCGGAATTCATAGGTCGTGTAGTAATCCAGATAAGTAACGGTGAAAGATGTTAAATCGGAACCTACTTCCCAGTAATCCCAGTTGCTTGTTCCCTTTTTCCGGTAACTGATAAGGTATCCGTCCGCACCCTTAACAGCCTTCCAGCTTACGCGTACCAAATCGTATCCCGCACTCTTTGCGGTTACCGTCGTCTTCTTCAGCATAATGCCTTCCACTGCCTGTGAACGCAAGGAATAATACTTCTTGGACTTATACGTTGTATAGGCCTTCACCATGTACTGATATCTCTTGCCGGCAGAACGGTCCTTATCCGTATAAGATGTTGTACTGCCCTTGGTAATCGTCGCAATCTTCTTCCAGGTAACACCTTCATCCGTGGAACGATATACGTAATACCCGCTGGCCTTGGATACTTTATCCCAGGAAACCTTCAGGCTTGTACCTGACGCATATTTTACACTTGTAATCGTCGGTGTGGAAGGAATCACCGTAATGGTCTGTGTAACTTTATAGTCACCGCACTTGACCGTAATCGTAGCCACACCAGGCTTCTTTGCGACATATTTGTTGTTCTCAACATCTACCACAGAAGAATCCGAACTGCTGATGTACAAACGGTCCGTGGTGTTGGAACGATAAGACAGACCCATGCTTGTGGATTGTCCCGGAATCATCGTACCCGGATTGGAAATACTCAGACTCGTATTCGGAACACGGTTGATGGTCATCGCCTCAATCCGCACGTTTTCCCCATAATAATACCCACTGATATCCAACCACGAGGAACCGTTCTTGAGATAACTTTCACCTGCACTATAGTCATTGTATAAAACCAGCCATCCCCAGTCCTCGGTTCCGCAGGTAGCCATCTTGACCTTCGTATTGGATTTGCTTAACTTCACCACAACGGAATACTTTGTTCCACTGGTCAAAAAGATATCCTTGGAGAACTTCACGGTATGATAACCCGGATATTTTGCTGTACCGGATACCTTGTCTACCAATGTACCGGATGTCGGTTTCCCAGCCGTTACGTTCTTGTATACATATACCGTATACTTCGTATTGGATGCCATCGTATAGAATCCGGCTTCCCGTACCGTTTCATCTGCGTATTTTGCGGTAAAGATGTTTGCGCCGGTAATGCTGTTTGACGCATACCAGTAATTCGTCGAAGCATTTCCGTCATACGAATACGTATGATCGGTCGTCTTTTGGTCCATGATGAACTTGTACGCATTGCCTGTCAATAAGCCCGCATCTTCATAGGAAATCCAGAAATAACCTTCATTTCTGGAGTCCGCACCCCAGGAATTCTTGATTAACCATGCACCGTTACTTTTCGGTGTATACGGTGCGAACTTGTTCTTGCTGAAATTATCATCCCATCCCACCAGCGTTACCGCATGATTCGTGGAATTGTAATACTTGTTATAATAAGAATTATTGGTTGAATTATAATAATAGGAATCTTCGTGATAGGATACCGCCAATGCACCGTAATCCATTAACAGCTGTTTGACGGCAGACTTACTTGACATTGCCGCTTTAGCCGTTGATTTCAGCTGATAATCCTGCGTATAGCACCAGGAATTTCTGTTGCTGTAGGTGGTAGATACCGTTGTTGTATACGGTACTCTGGTTTCCGTTACCGGACCCACTCCGCTGGCCAGTACTTTTTCCGCAATATTGGCATTTCCGCCGATATCCAGATATTTCTG
>JABUSI010000109.1 GCA_021442745.1 Erysipelotrichaceae bacterium
GTACGGTGGAAAAAGGTGATACCGCAAACATCGACTTCGAAGGATTTAAAGATGATATCGCATTTGAAGGCGGTAAAGGTGAAGGATACGATCTGGAAATCGGTTCCAATACGTTCATCCCTGGTTTTGAAGATCAATTGATCGGTATGACAGCCGGTGAAGAAAAAGACATTAACGTTACATTCCCGGAAGATTATCAGGCAGAAGATCTGGCTGGTCAACCGGTTGTCTTCAAAGTGAAAGTGAACGAAATCAAGACAAAGTCTGTTCCTGAATTAACGGATGAGTTGGTTAAGGAACTGAAGTTGTATGATGCAGAAACCGTAAAAGACTTAGAAAAGAGCGTAAAGAACGAAATTCGTACCCGTAAACAAAAAGATGCGGAATCCAAGATGAACGATCAGATTCTGGGTGCAGTCGTTGATGGTGCAACCGTGGAAATCCCTGAAGTAATGATTGAAGACGAAACAAACAGCATGCTGGAAGATGTTAAGAATCGACTGGCACAGCAAGGTCTGGAAATGGACTTCTATTTACAAATGATGGGTAAGACGGAACAGGATTTGAGAGACGATTATAAGGAAGAAGCTGAAAAACGCGTTAAGACAAGACTTGTTCTTAAAGCGGTTGCGAAAGCTGAAGGAATCGAAGTTTCAGTAGAAGAACTGGAAGATGAATTCAAGGCTTTGGCTGATCAATACCAAATGGAAGTTGCACAAATCAAGCAATATATCAGCGGTACAACATTAGGAAATGATGTACGTATGCGTAAAGCCGTTGATCTGGTGAAAACAGCCGCTACGAAGAAAGAAAAAGACGCTTAGCGTCTTTTTTCGAACCTTGAAAGGAGGTTTTTGAAATGGAATTTACAAAAGAAATCCGGGTACCGGTTATCTGTACCCGCGGTGTAGTTGTGTTCCCGAAACAAGAAGTTGTGATTGATGTCGGCAGAGCAAAGAGTCTGACCGCATTGAACCTGGCAACGGATGCCTATAACGGTAAAGTTTTTGTCGTTACCCAGAAGAATCTGATGATTGACGATCCGAAAGGGGATGACCTGTATACCGTCGGCACAATTTGTAACGTAGCTTCCGTTCGTAAGGAAGACGGATTTTTACGTGTAAAGTTCTCCGGAATTCAACGGGGAAGTATCGTGACGCTGGAAGAAGACCCGAGTTGTATGATGGGTACCATCGAACCGATGTTTGATATTATTGATGACGATAAAACACAGATTATGCTCGTTCGCCGGATTGCGAAGGAGTTTGAAGCGGTTGTCGGTCTGGGAGCGGATTTGCCTCGCGAAGTGATGCAACAACTGACAAAGGGTGTTCCGGCAACAACTCTGGCAGATCAGTTTGCTCAGTATTTCCCTATGAGTGTGGAGAAGAAACAGGCTATTCTGGAGACTGCCGAACTGAACGAACGTCTGACTCTGGTATTGGAAGAACTGGAAAAAGAGAAAGAGATGTCTCAGATTGAACAGGAAATCCAGGAAAAGGTCAGGGAACGGGTGGAAGAAAATCAGAAAGAGTATTATTTGCGTGAAAAATTACGCGTGATTAAGGAAGAACTGGGAGATGTTTCCAATACTTCCGATGATGTGGAAACGTTACGTAAAATGATGAATGAAAACCCGTATCCTGAGTATGTAAAGAAGAAAATGGCAGAGGAATTGCAACGGTATGAAATGATGCCGTCTGCCAGTGCCGAATCCAGTGTTATCCGTACATACCTGGATTGGATTTTTAAAGTTCCTTGGTATACGGAAACGACGGATGAAACGGATCTTAACGTAATTGCCAAGCGTTTGGACGAGGATCACTTCGGCCTGCAGAAAGTAAAGGAACGTATTCTGGAATACATTGCGGTCAAGAATATGACCAAGTCTTTGAATGCGCCGATTTTATGTCTTGTCGGGCCTCCCGGGGTCGGTAAGACGTCTCTGGCAAAAAGTGTTGCCCGTGCTTTGGACCGTAAGTTTGTCAAGATGTCTTTGGGCGGCGTGAAAGATGAAGCGGAAATCCGCGGTCATCGTCGTACATATCT
>JABUSI010000289.1 GCA_021442745.1 Erysipelotrichaceae bacterium
ATAATCCCCTTTGACTATCATCGGACGAACTTCAAAGTTTTTCATATGATGCAAAATCCGCTTGCATAAGTCCACAGACATCGTCTGGTTAAACAGGATTTCCCCGGTTGTCACATCCAGTACCTGTGCCCCGTTAAACGCCACACACAATCCGTGATGCTTGTCCATCCCGATTTCCCGTGCCAGATGCAGCATACCGTTTACCGGTCTTCCGCTGGCTAAGATCAGTTTGATGCCCTGCTTCCCTGCACGAAGCAGAGCTTCTTTCGTACGTTCTGTAATGATTCCCTGTTTTGTGACAAGGGTTCCGTCGATATCCAATAAAATCGCTTTGATCATACAACTACCTTCTTTCCCGTATATTCTACCACAGAAACGAATCCTTACTCATTTTCCCGGAAAAATGAAAAAGAGTCGCATCTGCAAAACTTCATACAATCAGAACAAATCGGAATGCGTACCGGTACGAAACAGGAAAAGTTCCAGTTCGTTTGCCTCCACCCGACAAATCAGAAGCCAATCGGGTTCGATATGGCACTCTCTGAAGCCGGCATAATCACCAGCCAGATTATGATCATGATATCGGGCAGGCAGTGATTTTAAGCATTTTCTTTTACCTCATCAAGTAGTTCAGAAAAAGAATCGTAACGCTTGTATTGTTTATAATCCGACCTCATCGCGTTGTACTCCTGAAGAGCGGAAATTGTTTCTGCATTCGGAACTGCCCTTGTAATCGCAAATGGCACCCTTTGTTCCCTGACTGATTGTTTCAGAAACAAAGTAATGGCTGTAGACAAATCCATACCAAGGTCAAGAAAAAGTTCCTGTGCCGCTTTCTTTAAATCGGGATCCAGTGTTATGTTCGTGCTTACTTTAGGCATATGACATTCCCTCCTTTCAGTTCAAATATACCATATTATGTTTTTATTATCTACATATTATGCGCATATTATGTTTTTATTAATCTGTTATATAAAAACCTGCCGGTTCTTTCCGGCAGGTTCCTTTCCATATCGTATCTTACAGTTCTCTCCAGGATTCATCCGAAGGATTGCTCCGGAACTTCATTAACTTTTCGATGTCCTTGTCTTCAATGTATCCCGTTTCCTTTGCGACTTCCACCAATACGTCATAGTTGGAAGCGGACACATTTTTAACGCCTGCTTCTTTCAGACGGTCAATCCCTTTCTGCAAGCCGTACGTGAAGATGGACGCAATGCCTAACACTTCCGCACCGGCATCCCGCAAGACGTTTACCACTTCGATGCAGCTTCCGGCGGTACTGATCAAATCTTCAACGACAACGACCTTTGTACCCGGTTCGCACTTTCCTTCAATCTGGTTGTTTCTGCCGTGATCTTTCGCGGACGCTCTGACATACCCCATCGGCAAGCCCAGAATGGTTGCCACAATGGCGGCATGAGCAATCCCTGCCGTACTGGTTCCCATAACCGCTTCACATTCCGGATATTCCTTCCGGATGATATCCGCAATCGCCTGTTCCACATCATTGCGTACTTCCGGATACGATAACGTCAGACGGTTGTCGCAATAAATCGGGGAATGAATCCCGCTGGCCCACGTAAACGGGTCATTCGGGCGTAAAAACACCGCCTGGATATCCAATAAATCTTTCGCAATTTTCCGTTCCATACTTTACTCTCCCACAAAATCTTCCACACATCTCTTGTATGCCGCAACCGGATCGTCACTGGCTGTAATCGGACGACCGACGACAATGTATTGCGAACCGATTTCCTTCGCCTTCGCCGGTGTGGTTACCCGTACCTGATCCCCTTTGGTGGCATCCGAGAACCGGATACCCGGTGTTACCGTATAGAAATCCTTACCGCATACTTCCTTGACATAACCGGCTTCCAACGGACTGCAGACCACACCGTCCAGACCTGCCTTCCGGGCATTTTGCGCATAATGTTTGACGGTATCTTCCATCGTATGATCGATCCACAGATCTTCCTTCATCGCTTCTTCCGAAGTACTTGTCAATTGGGTTACCGCAATCAGAATCGTCTTATGCCCGTTTACGG
>JABUSI010000144.1 GCA_021442745.1 Erysipelotrichaceae bacterium
TGTATACGGATGTATATCTGGAAGATCTGAATGAAGTTTCCAAAGAGTATTTACTGAATTATCTTGGGGTATCTTCTGCAGAATACAGTGAATTCTCAACGGGAATCTTTTTACCGGACGGTAAGTGGATCAATCAGGAAGAACGAACGGATTTCTTTCCGCTGGCTTATCATGTGTTGCCGGCGGAAGTAACGGATGCGAGTAAATTTTTTCAATCTGCCGATCGTCCGACGATTTATTATATCTGCGATATGAATGTCAGCGAAGACGTGGATTATTCGGCATTTGACTTGCAGTCGGTACTGGATACAATGAATAAAGATCATCTGTACATCAAATGGCTGCACGTCCGTAACAATAAATTAACGGTTACTCTGGAAGGTAATACGTTTTTTATCCCGGATGATCATCTGTGTGTATACGGACCGGGAGAAGGTGTCGGACGCGAATGGGTTCAGTATGAACACTGGGAAGACGTTGTGTATGACG
This sequence comes from Erysipelotrichaceae bacterium, assembly GCA_021442745.1. Lineage (GTDB taxonomy): Bacteria > Bacillota_I > Bacilli_A > Erysipelotrichales > Erysipelotrichaceae > RGIG4607. Next base: position 490 of record JABUSI010000144.1, read on the forward strand.
ATTACATCATTCATAAACCGGCATATACCCGGGTAGAAGGACCGGATGTACCGTATCAGGTTACGGAAACAACGTATTCGTTGGAACCGACACTGGAAGTCATTGAAACCGTGGAAGGTCTTGCCTTTGAAGATGTTGCCGGAGATTATCCGTTTTATCTGATTGCGAAGAAAGATTCGTGGCTGTGTCAGAAAGAATACACCGGTTGCCAATGGGTGGAACTGGATGAAGACTATAACGTATTACTGGACGTGGAAAACGGCAGTTTTACGGTAATGTCACAGCTGATTCGGGCAGATTACTGATTAGGGATAAAATATGACCTTATCGTATGATTTTTGTTACAGGAGGGTCAGAATATAGTATACTGATTTCAATGGTTGTATGAATCAGAAGAAATAATGAACAGGAGGGGTGAGAACATGGCATCTCAAGTCACAAATTACAAGTGTCCGTCTTGTGGCGGTGCATTGCACTTCGGACACGGGTCGCAAATGCTGGAATGTGATTTCTGCGGAAACAAATTCGATCTGAAAGAATTTGATGAAGCGATGAAACAGGAAAACGATCAGGCGGCGGAAGAATTTGAGAAAGATCAGAACAGTCAGTGGGATACGTCAAAGTTAACGGATGACTGGGGAAATGCGGCATCGTCAATGAAGTCGTATACGTGTCCGGCATGCGGAGCGGAACTGGTGTGTGATGCAACAACGGCGGCTACGTGTTGCCCGTATTGCGGAAACCAGACGATTGTGCCGGGTAACTTTGCGGGTACATTGAAACCGGAATATGTCATTCCGTTTAAGACGGATAAGAAACAGGCGATTGAAGCACTGAAGAAACATTATGAAGGAAAGAAACTGCTTCCGGATTCGTTTGCGTCAACGAATCACATTGAGGAAATCCAGGGGGTATACGTACCGTTCTGGATGTACGATTGTCTGACATATGGGGATACGTATTATTCGGCAACCCGTACGCACGTACACAGGGACAGTGAAAAAGAAGTAACGGAAACGGAACATTTCCGTCTGGAACGTTCCGGACAACTGCCGTTTGAAAAAGTACCGGTGGATGCTTCCACGAAGATGCCGGATTCGCATATGGAAAGTATCGAACCGTATGATTACCGGGAATTAAAAGAATTCTCAATGTCGTATATGCCGGGCTTTCTGGCAAACCGGTATGATGAATCTGCGGAAGATTGCGGACAACGGATGGCAAACCGGTGTGCGGAAGCCTTTCTGAATGAAATGAACCGGACGGTATTCGGTTATGACAGCGTAGGTCTGACAAACAAGCGGATTGCGGTGAAAAAAGGAAACGTTCATTATGCGATGTTACCGGTATGGTTACTGGCAACCAAGTGGAACGGACAGAACTTCTTATTTGCGATGAACGGGCAGACCGGTAAGTTAGTCGGGGATTTACCGACGGACAAGGGAAAATGGTGGAAGTATTTCTTCATTTTCTTTGCAGTATTTGCGGTAATTGCCTGCGGTTTTGCGTTTATGATGGTTGACAATCCGATGGAGGATTATCCGGTGTTTATCGG
>JABUSI010000210.1 GCA_021442745.1 Erysipelotrichaceae bacterium
ACATAGAGAACATGATACGTATACCGACCGTTTGCGTCAAAATAATACGCGATACTGTTCTTTTCATATCCTGACTGGGTCTTCAGTTTCTTCAGCGGAGAAAACATTTTCTTTTCATCCGCATATACATAGTGTCCGTACAACGTGATATTGGTATCGCTTGGTTTGTTGGCACAATCCATGAATACCGCACCCTGCGTATTATACCGGTCCTTATAGGAATGGTTCAGATAATAGCTGTTATTGACACCCTGTACCACCGGTTGTTTGATGATACCGGATTCAAACGCAAAATACCCGATGGTTTCATAATTGATTTCTTTTAATTTCTTATACGCTTCCTTCGTAAACAAAGGCTTGTGCTCTTCGTCCGCACCCGGTTCCGTTTCTTCGATGACCTGTTCAATCGCATCTTCCACTTCCCGTTCTTCCTTTGCCTGTTTCCGGGCATTGATTTCGAAATCCACGACCTTGTAAGCACTGAATCCGATCAGTCCTACACAAATCACAATCATCACGTTAATCAACGTATTCGCTAATTTCTTCATTATTTCATCGCCGTGCCTTTGCAATATGTCTGTACGATATCGTAGTTGTCAGCTAATACGACAATATCCGCATCGTGACCGGCCATCAGTTTACCCTTCTTATTATCAATCCGAAGCATGGTTGCCGGATTGATTGTGCAGGAATTCAATGCTGCATCAAACGGAATCATGGCCTTTTCCACCAGAATCTGCAATCCGCGGTTGATCTGTAAGGTAGAACCTGCCAATGGCTTCTTACCGGAAGTCAGGTGTGCAGAACCGTCAGGATATACTTCGATTTCCAGTCCGCCGGACGTATAAATACCCTGAGGCAATCCCTTCGGACGCAAGGAATCGGAAATCATAACCGTATAATCCCTTCCCTTTGCCGCAAACAGATTGTTTACCGCAACCAGGCTGGAATGGCATCCGTCACAGATGATTTCCCCGTAAACGTCACGGAACCGCATAGCCGCACCGACCAGATTCGGTTCTCTGTGATTGTATGCCGTCATACCGTTATAAACGTGAGTCATGCTTCTTGCCCCGTTGGCAACACCCAGTAATGCCTGTTTATAGTTAGCAGCGGAATGTCCCATGCTCGCAACGATATCATGCGCTGCACAATACTTCGTCAACCGGTAATCCGGATCGTGTTCCGGTGCATACGTAACAATCTTAATCATATTATGGCTTGCCTTGACATAACGTTCAAACTGTTCGATATCACTGTCCAGAATAAATTCTTCCGGCTGTGCTCCCTTATACGCCGTATCCAGATACGGTCCTTCAAAGTGGATACCCACAATATCCGCACCTTCATAACCCGATTCCACAACGTGAACGATATTTTCCAGTGCCTTCGTCAGGATTTCCTCTGACTGTGTAATCGTTGCCGGTAAGATACTCGTTACTCCTTCATCCCCCGGAACACGCTTAACCCAGTTCCGCAATCCTTCTTCATCACCATCGTTTGTATCAAATCCATAGGCACCGTGTGTATGTACATCAATAAACCCTGGTACGATACGATCCGTTCCGTAATCTGCGTCAACAGGTTTTTCACCATATGTATAAATACCGGTAATTGTTCCATTTTCCATTTCAATCTGTGCTTCCATAAACTGTCCGGAAACCCAAACACGTGTACTTTGAATAATCATTATAGTTTACCTCCATTATCTATCTCATTATACTCTATATTTTCCGTTTGCGCAAAAAAGAAAACGCCTGCGATTGCAGGCATTATTGTTCCCGATACGTTGTAACCAGCATATCAAAATTACCGTTTATGGTAACCGGGCCGTGTCCTAACGGCACAAACCAGGTATCTCCTTTTTTTACCGTATGGTTGTCAACCGTTCCTTCCCCGTTGACCACAAAGAAGAACCAGAAGGATTGTTCCTGATAGGATGCCTGCCTAAAGGTTTCCAGCCGACGGAACGTAAAGATCATCGGTTCGTCATAATACGTGGTAACCTGATAGTTTTCGTATTGCTTCGGTTGCGGATGAA
>JABUSI010000319.1 GCA_021442745.1 Erysipelotrichaceae bacterium
ATTTATTGTCTGATTTTATTCAGACCGGAGTATACGATGCCAACCGTCCGTTCTATACGTCCATGTCACCGTCCATTGATATTCTGATCAGTTCGAACGTCGAACGGTTGTTGTATCTTGTCAGTCAGGATCCGGATTGGGTGGCAGGTAAAATGAAGGAACTGAAAGAAAACCGGAAATATACGGTGGAAAAAGAATACTTTGAGAAAATCCGGGAAACGTTCTGCGGATACTATCTGCCGGAAGAACAGTGTGCGAAAGCGATGTATGAGGCCTGTCATGAAGATCATCGTCTGATTGATCCGCATACAGCCGTGGCGTACGGTTGTATGAAACAATACAGACATGATGATGTACCTTGCGTGGTGCTGGCAACGGCTTCCCCATATAAGTTTGCGTCTGCGGTATTACAGTCCATCGGGGAAGAACCGGCAGAAAACGGATATGACAGCATGCGGAAACTGTGTGAAGTGACCGGCGAACCGGTTCCGGCATCGTTAGCGGATCTAAAGCATAAGGAAGTCCGTTTTACACAGGTTTTACCGAAAGAGACCGCTATGGAAGAACTGTGGAAGAAACTGGAGGTTCTGTATGATTGAGATTACCGTACCGGCTACCAGCGCGAACTTAGGAGCCGGATTTGACTGTATGGGAATGGCATGGAATCTGTACAACACGTTTTGGGTTGAAAAGTCCGATGCGTTGCGGTTTGAAGGTGTGGAAGAATCCTATGCCAACGAGAACAATCTGTTTTATCAGTCGTATGTTTACGTATGTAAGGAAAAAGGAACGGAGCCGTTTCCGTTGTATATAAAAATGGAATGCAATATCCCGATCAGCAGAGGTTTGGGTTCCAGCGCGAGTCTGATTGCCGGAGGTGTTGTGGCGTACTATGCGTTACACGAAAAACCGGAAAACAGACAGGAAATGATGGAATATGCGACGACTCTGGAAGGACATCCGGACAATGCCGTCAGTGCTTTGATCGGAGGATTGAACTGTACGACGGTATTGAACGGTACGTTAACGAATCTGCACAGCTGGGGAAATCCGAATTATCAGTACGTTGTATGGATTCCGGAATTTACGTTATCGACCGAACAGGCAAGGAAAGCTTTGCCTAAACAGTATGAGAAGAAAGATGCCGTCGCGAATCTGGCTTACAGTATCTTTATGTGGGAAGGACTGCAGGGAAATCCAAACGTATTGAAAGCCGGTATGAATGATACCATTCATCAGCCGTACCGGAGGAAACTGATTGAAGAATACGATTGTCTGGAACAGTATGTGATGAATCAGGGTGCTTACGGTTTCTATATCAGCGGCTCAGGGTCTTCGTGCTTGTCCGTATTCCCGAAGGAAACAACGGTCATCCCGTTTACCGGAAAACATAAATGGAACATGGTTCCGGTTTTGCCGGATACGAAGGGCGCAACGTGGATGAAACTATAATGAAACGATATCTGATTGTCAGCGAAGATGTGGTACCGGAATATTTCCTGACGGTGATTCGGGTAAGGAAAGCACTGGAGGAACACCAGTATGATTCCGTCAGTGATGCCTGCAAGGCGTTTAACATATCCCGCAGTACCTTCTATAAGTATAAGAATGAAGTATTTCTGCCGGAAGAAACGTCATCTTCCCGCAAAGCGGTATTAGCCATGACCTTAAGTCATGAAGCCGGTGTGCTATCCAAGGTTTTAAATGAATTGTCAACGCACGGATTGTCTGTTCTGACAATTTCCCAGGCAGTACCGATGGGGGGAAAAGCAAATGTGATTGTATCCGTGGATATTACGGATATAACGTCTACGATTGATCATATGATGGAAGAAGTATCGGGATTGAATGGTGTGCTTCATATTGATTTGTTGAGTATTGAATAGGAGAGAACAATGAAAAGTATAGTGATCTGGTATTCCTTAACGGGAAACGTGACGTATGCGGCACAGAAGATTGCCGAAATACTGCAAGCGGATACGCTGCAGTTAAAACCGGTGGTGCCGTATCCCGAAAAAGGAATTATGAAATGGCTGCAA
>JABUSI010000061.1 GCA_021442745.1 Erysipelotrichaceae bacterium
TATTACGGGGGAAGAATGATTGCGAACACGGCGTATCATTATGATTTTTCCACGTATCTGGATCATCTGATTCCTTTGGTGCCGTGGATGGTATATGTCTACTGGGGATGTTATCTGTTCTGGGGAATCAATTATTATATAGCGTTAACAACCGAGAGAAAGGACGGATGGGTTTTTGCGCTTGCTCACGTTTTGGGTGAACTGGTTTGTTTCGGATTCTTCGTGCTTTTGCCAACGCAGATGTTGCGTCCGGTTATTGAAGGAAACGGATTGGCACAGTGGTTATTGCGATTTACCTATCAGACGGATGCACCGAATAACCTGCTTCCTTCCATTCATTGTTTCGCCAGCTGGTTAAGCTGGATTGGAGTACGCAACAAGCCGTATGTATCCAAACCGTATCAATGGGTATCCTTGGTTTTTGCGATTCTGGTATGTATCTCTACGGTAACTGTCAAACAGCACGTACTGATTGATGTATTCGCCGGTATTGTGCTGGCAGAATCCGTATATTACATAAGCAGAAAAACGGTGGAATATGCCGAACACTGTCAGCCGTCCGGTATTCTGAAAAGAATCCTGGCTTTCGCACAATTGCACAAATAAAAAACCGGGTTTTCCCGGCTTTTCTTTTTTAATGGGGCGATTGACGAGACTCGAACTCGCGAATGCTGGAGCCACAATCCAGAGTGTTGACCAACTTCACCACAACCGCCATGTGCTCAATTATTTTACATGATAACAGGGGATTTGTAAACACCTTTTAGTCTTTTTTTCAAGTTGTCAAGAAGCGTAAAAATGTACTATAATAAGCAGGTAAGAGAAAGAGGGTTATGAAACTATGGAAAAAGTATTGGTTGAAATCTCAGCACGTCACGTGCATGTTACACAGGAACATCTGGAAGCATTATTCGGTGAAGGATATCAATTGACAAAGAAGAAGGATCTGTCTCAGCCGGGTCAGTTCGCTTGTGCCGAAAAGGTTACGGTTGTTGGTCCGAGAGGCGAATTGAAGTGCTCTATTCTGGGTCCGGTTCGTAAGGCAAGCCAGGTAGAAATTACTTTGACGGAAGCTCGTCAGCTGGGTGTTACGGCATTGGTTCGTGAATCCGGTGACATTGCCGGTACCAACGGATGCACTTTGGTAGGTCCTGCAGGTTCCGTGGAACTGACGGAAGGTGTCATCGCTGCAAAGCGTCACGTGCATATGACAACAAAAGATGCTGAATACTATGGTGTTAAGGATAAAGACGTTATTTCTTTGAAACTGGATACGGAAGGCCGCGCATTGACATTCGGTGACGTAGTCGTACGTGTATCTGACAGTTTCGCATTGGCTGCTCACGTAGATACCGACGAAGCAAATGCAGCAAGCATTCCTGGCAGCTGCTATGCAGAAGTTGTAAAGTAATACGAAAACAGAATCAATGGCAGGGAGGCAGTGCCCTGCCTTTTTTTCATAGAAATACACAAATGGGCGTAATTTTAAAGTTGAACTTGAAAAATACGCCCTAATATTCTATAATTTGCTTGAACGAAGGTGATCAGATGATAAAAAGATCGATTGCGGAAAAAATAAAACAAAGTGCTGGTCAGGTTCCGGTTGTTACTGTGATTGGCCCCCGACAGGCGGGAAAAACAACACTGGTAAGGGATTTGTTTCCGGAATATACTTATGTAAATCTCGAGGATAAGGCAACAAGAGAACTTGCACAGACGGATTATATCGGGTTTTTTAAAAAGTTCCGTGAACCGATGATTATTGATGAAGTGCAACGGGTTCCGGATCTTCTTTCTGCCATTCAGGTGAAAGTAGACGAAGACAGAAGAAAAAACGGAAGGTTTATACTGACGGGAAGCCATCAGCCAAGACTAAGGGAAGCGGTAGCACAATCTCTGGCCGGAAGAACAACAATACATACGTTGTTTCCGCTAAGTCTGGAGGAAATCCGAAACGCCGGAAAGACGGAGGATCTGGATGAAACCCTGATTCGCGGATTTATGCCGGAATTGTATCTGGA
>JABUSI010000049.1 GCA_021442745.1 Erysipelotrichaceae bacterium
AAATTAAAACATTATATGTCGATGAAATAAAAAGACTGGTGAAAGAGATCGAACAGAAAAAGGAAGTAGTGGATATGGCACATCGTTTAGGCGTTCCTGTTGAAGCAGAGCTTGGTTGTGTTGGTATGGCAGATGAAAGTTTCAAAATAGAATGGAAATATACCCAGACAACAAAAACACCACCAGAGCTGGTAAAAGATTTTGTCGAAAAGACAAATGTTGATTTTTTAGCCGTTTCTATCGGTAATGCTCATGGCCCATACGCAAAGAACATCATCCCGCATATTGACTTTGAGTTGTTGGAAACAATTGCAAATACCACTCCGATTCCTCTTGTATTACACGGTGGAAGTGGAACAGGTGACGAAAATCTATCGAAAGCATGTAAAATGGGTATTTCAAAAATTAACGTTGGAACAGATCTTTTGAAGGCTGGTGCGGAAGCAGCTTTAGAAGGGATGGAAACAAACGCAAACCACGGGCGTTTAGAGTTTATTACAAATTACAACAAAGCATTTAAAGAAAAGGTTATGTACTACATGGACGTGTTTGGTAGTACCGGAAAAGCATAAATGATTAAAGAATTACTAAACTCTGAAATGATTGAAATTAATGACTCCGAAGTTGACTGGAAGGAAGCAATTCGGATAGCAGGAAATCTTCTGTTGAAAAAAGACTTCATCGAAAAAAGTTATATCGACGGAATGATTGAAATGGTTGAAGAATACGGCCCATACATTGTTTTGATTAAAAACATTGCATTGGCACATACCAGACCGGACAAAGGAGCGAAAAAGATTGGTTTGTCGTTAGTTAAGTTTAAAAAGCCGGTTACGTTTCATAACGAAATCAATGATCCGGTTAAGATTTTATTCGCACTGAGTGCTGTCGATCACAATTCACATATGGAACTAATCTCCGAAATGGGAAATTTGTTCTGCGATGAAAACATGATTGATGAATTTGTAAACGCTGATACCAAGGAAGAATTCCTGGATATCATCTCGCGGATTGCAGTAGAAAATTAGGTTGTAAAGTAAAGAAATTTACTAAAAAATACAAATTAAAGGAGGAGAAAAATGCTTACAACAATTATTAACTGGCTGAATACCAACTTGTTTACCCAGACAGCGTTGTTTATGGGTGTTATTGTTGCAATAGGTATGAAGCTGCAAAAGAAAAGCGGTGGGGAAGTATTAGAAGCTTTTCTGTCAACCATTTTGGGTTACTATATCTTTAATACAGGAACCAGCACAATCGGTAGTTCCGCTGTGTTTGTAGGTAACTTGTTAAAGCCTACGTTAGGTGTAGTTGCAGGTATTAACCCTAGTTCAAACGCTTTGTTTACCGCAATGGCTTATGGAATTGAATACTTAGCGCCTAGAGTATTGCCATGTTTCATTGTTACATGGTTCGTTCACATCTTGATTGTTAAGTTTGTAAAACAATTCAAGGTAGTATATCTGACTGTTCATAATATGTTATCTATGCTTTCTTGCTTCTATGTATTCTTCTATACAGTAATGGGATTCAGAGGATTGGCATTGGATGCTATTTCCGGTGGATTCATGTTGCTTTATATCACTGTAACTCCAATGTTGGTTTACAAGGAATGTATGGAAGTTACTGGTGGTGCATTTGCATTGGGTCACTTTAACCAGATGAACGCATGGATTACAAGTAGAGTTGCTCCGTTCTGTGGAAATCCTGAAACAGAAAATGCAGAAAACATGAAGTTGCCGAACTGGTTACAAAGACTGGCAGACAGTGGTTTGAGTATTGCTATCGGTTTACCTATTGCTTATATCTTAATTTGGTTGATTGTCGTATTAGTAGGAAATGCTGATGCAATGACTTTGTTGCATAACACAGCAGGTAATACCAACACATTAATTTACATGTTCTTGACAGCTATGCAGTTTGCAGGTGCAACATACATCTTATTGTATGGTTTGAGAATGTTCCTGGGTGCATTGTTACCGGCGTTCCAAGGTATTTCTGAGAAGTTCTTGCCGGAAG
>JABUSI010000383.1 GCA_021442745.1 Erysipelotrichaceae bacterium
TTCTTTTCTTTGTTAGTCATTTTTTCATCACGGAAATTCAACGTGTCTTCACGACGCATTAATTTGTTTTCCATTTCCGTAATTTCCTGACGACGCTCTTTCAATTCTTTTTCCGCAGCCAATTTCAACTCATACGCTTGGTTTTTACCGTCGATCACTGCCTGACGACGCACATTCTCCGCTTCAATTTCAGCTTCTTTTACTACCAAGTTCGCTTTTTGTTGACTTTTATTTAAACCCAGCTTGGTCAACATCATCATAATGACAATACCAATTACCAGGCCAACAGAACCGAATAAGATGGATTGTAAAGGTTCACCCATTTTCAATCCCTCCATCTATTTCGTAAAAGTGCATAACACACTAGTTATATTTTACAAGATTTTATCAAACAATACAAGACTAAAGAAAAAAGGCGTATTCCTACGCCTTGATAATTTCCAGTAACCATTGGTATACGGCCAGTAATTCCGAAGTATCCATTGAACAATATCTGAGTAATTCCGTTACTTCTTCTTTCGGAACGTCAGGATTCTCTTCCATTTTCCGATGACTTTCCACCGCTTTCAACCCGTCTGACACAACCAATTCCCTGTAATTATGGTCCGGATGAATCATGGAACTCAATACCTTCAGGGAATACAATCCTCTCATTCGTAAATCGTAAATCATCCCCATTTCAAACGGGACGGACAAATCAATCATGCGGTCGATCAGATTCTGCAGCTGTTCATTGTACTCAGGGAATGAGCTTTGCAGTTCTCTTAACCGGATTTGTTCCGCGCCTTTTGCGTTATAGGCAACAATCGGTCCTTCTTTTGGAGTATTTGTCAGCAATGACTGAATGAACTGTTCCCTGCAATCAGAAAATCCAAGATATTCATAATGAGAAATGCCCGTTTCCGTTTTTATGTGCATGGAATACTGAAATGGCAACGGTTGCAGACAATGCATACCTTTGTAAGGAGGTAATGCATATGTATCCCATTCAAAATCCACAAACGTAATATACTTTCCTGATAACCGGGACATAAAATTTTCCAGTGCCAGCCTGTCGATAAACCTTCCTCCGTTTCGTGATGCCATAATCTGTGCATACTGCATACGGGTTCCTTCTATCCTGTCCAAGTCCGCATCCTTCAGTTTTGTTAATCCTTCTTCATACATTTCAAATTTCCGTGCACAGCTAGACAAATGCAGCAAACTGTCGTCATCGTCATCCGTAATCATCGGGAAACACGTCTCGTAATACGGACATTTTGTTTTCCGCGTGCAGACCTTTGTTTTATTGACCTCTTCACAGTCCGTCAGATTCCGAATATCATCAATCCATGTATCAAAATTCCATTCTTTCTGTTGCAATGCATCCGAAATAGTAATCTTCGGAATCCCTTTTACCGTGTTGTAGGTATTGGATACTATCCACAGTTTTTCATTGTCGAGCACATCTTCCCTGATGTAAGTACCGTTCAGATAGGCAATATAGTAATCATGAATCGGTAATCCGAGATTATTCATCACATAAGTAATTGCCGCAAAGACAATCAGATCTTCCGAAGACGGATTTGTCTGAATATATGTCTGGTATACGTCAAATCCTTCCTTTGTTTTGTGCAGATATGGTATACGAATGCGTAAATCATTGTATTCGAGCCGAACGTTATGAAACCACTCCACCGAATCCATGGCAGAAAAGAACTGATTGTTTCCGTCGTTCTTAATTCCGTTCCAATAACAAGGGATCTGTAATTTAGCACGAATACTGGTTTCCACGGAATCCTTGAAACGGAAAAAAGAGAAGTAAGCGCCTTTCTGCTTTTCTTCCCGTGATAACCGGTACATTCTCTGACATCGCAAGAATTTTTTTATATCTGATACATGCAACATTTTTTTCTCCCTGTTTCAACTAAACTATTATATCACAATCAAAATTAAAAAATACCTTTCTCATGAATATAAAAAAGCCGCTCATAAAGAGCGGCATATTACAGAACCGGCAGCGAACTATCTTCACCAGA
>JABUSI010000335.1 GCA_021442745.1 Erysipelotrichaceae bacterium
CCCGGATGCGTCATCATGTAGACGAATAAGTTCTTGCATTGGGCAAACTTCTGCTCATAGGATCCCCACATCTTGTTGATAATACTTAGTTTCCCGTGTACGACTTCATCATGCGAAAGCGGTAATAAGAACTTCTCGGAATAGAAGTACGCCATCGAGAACGTCAGATCATAGTGATGATACCGGCGATAGATCGGATCACGCTTATAATACTTCAGCGTATCATTCATCCAACCTAAGTCCCATTTATAATCGAAACCAAGTCCCATGTCAAGTGTTGAGTGCGTTACTTGCGGAAAATCACTGGAATCTTCCGCAATCAACGTACAGGTCGGATACTTTTCGTGAAGGTTGTAATTCAACCGGCGGATAAACGCCAGAGCCCCTTCATTGACACCGCGGTTCTTGTTTCCCTGCCAGAAAATCACGTTGCTGATGGCATCCATCCGCAAGCCGTCAATGTGGTAGGTTCCTAACCAGTAGCTGGCAGCGGACATTAAGAAACTCCGCGTGGTTTCACTCCACAAGTCAAAGTTGTACGTACCCCATTCGCTGTTGGCATCGTATGCCTTGGAATACTCATATACATGTTCCCCGTCAAAATTGACAAGACCGTACGCATCGGACGCAAAATGAACCGGCACAAAGTCAAACAAGACACCGATTCCGGCCTTGTGACACGCTTCCACGAAATGCTGGAAATCGTATACGGTTCCGTAACGGGACGTCAGGGCGTAATACCCGAAAATCTGATATCCCCAGGATCCGTCAAACGGATAGGCACACAGCGGCATGACTTCGATATGGGTGAAGCCGTGTTCCTTGACGTAAGGAATCATTTCCTTTTCCAATTCCCGATACGTCTTCCAGTTTCCGATTTCATCCCGTTTCCATCCGCCCATATGGACTTCATACACATTCATCGGCTTGTCGTAATTGCGACTGCGGGATTTCATCCACTGGTCATCATCCCACTTGTAAGCGGCACTGTTAACGATAATACTTGCCCATTTCGGACGCAATTCACTATAGGTAGCATACGGATCGGCTTTTTCCATCCACTCTCCGTATGACGATTCGATACGGTATTTGTACAAACTGTATTCCGGAACCCCCGGCACAAAAACGCTCCAGATTCCTCTGTCATCGATTTTCTTCATCCAGGTCATATTCCCGTCCCACGCATTGAAATCGCCGGCAACCTGCACATTCTTTGCGTGAGGGGCATACACAGTGAAACGAACCCCTTTTTCCGGTGTCTCTTCGACATGTGCACCGAAAATCTTATGCGCATCCAGACAATGTCCTTCAAAGAACGACTTGATAAGTTGTTGATCCATATGGTTCCCTCCGTTTTTAGGTAAAGTTATTATACCGTATTCATGACATAATTTCATCACTAAACACATGCACACAAAAAAAGGATATGCCTCCCGGCATACCCTGATTTGATACGACTCTTAAGCGATTACGTGGTTGTCACGAAGAGCTTGTTCAATCTTTGCGATTGCTTCGTCTTCGTCATCACCTTCACAAGTGATAGTGATTTGAGATTGAGTAGGGATACCCAAAGACATAACACCCATGATTGACTTCATGTTAACGGAACGTCCCTTGTAAGATACGTTAACGTCACTCTTTTGCTTGCTTGCTGCATTCACTGCGATTGTAGCCGGACGAGCATGTAATCCAACCGGGTCAACAACTACTACTGTAATTTCTTTCATGATTATCATTCCTCCATTCAGTATTCGTTTATATAATACCACATATTTCCACTTTTACAACAAAAAGTGAAACCCCTTACTTACTGATTTTCCGAATGATTTTCTTGATGGTCGGAAGCCCTTTCACGTACAGCGGATAGACAAGTTTCATAAACGGGAATTCGAATTCCCCGATGTATTCTTCAAAGACCGGTAAGAAAACATTCTTGTATGGCGTTAAACCGTCATCCAGCGTTCCTTCCACTCCGCCGAAGTTACATTTGACGCATCCTTT
>JABUSI010000392.1 GCA_021442745.1 Erysipelotrichaceae bacterium
CAATGATATCGTAATCATCCCAGTCCACACCACACGCAAAGATCTGGTGCTTCTCGACAAAGGAATGGTTATTGTCGGTCACCGCAACGGTAATCGGTTTTCCGATCACTTCCACGGTAACCAACGGTCCGTAATCCCCTTCTTCCCCATACATCAGAGTACCTTCCTGTCTGCCCTTATACTTCACGATGACATCCAGTTCCGCCTTTTTCGTTAATTCATTGTTGTCCATACCTAAGGAAATGTGACAGGTTTGTCCGACTTCTTTTTCCATCAGCTGATGACACGTTTCTTTGTCGTGAATGGCTGCGAACAGTACCTTTTTCGTCAGATTTTCTTCTGCCAGAAACTGATGAAGAATATACGTATTTGCCCCCATTGCCCCGGAAGTCACATTATCCCCCGAATCGGTAACAAATACCGGCTTTCCTTCAAACGCCAGTGCTTCTTTTACCGCTTCTGCAGGATGTAACGTATACCCCGTATAATGGAACTCTTTCCGTCTGGACCAGATTTCATCCGCTGCCTTCTTTGCGATTTCCATCGCGTATTCCCTGTACTGTTCCTTAGCCGGCACACACACGATTCCGCAACCTGCTTCCGCACAATCATGACGCAGATATCCGACATGCCACGATACGGACAATATTCTTTCATCCTGTTCCAGTTGATTCAGATACATATTGAAGGAACGAATCGGTTCATCGGCTGATACGGATTGTTCCCCGCCCAGAATCAATGGTAATTTCACATATACCGGTTGGATATGTTTCCGGTTCCGGATCAGTTTCACCAGATTTGAACAGACAAATTCCACCGTCTTTGCAATATCCGTATGCGGACTTTCCCGATACGAACGAAGAATCGTGCAGTTTTCCACGTACTCTTTCGTCAGATTTCCATGCGGGTCGCACGATACCGCAACCGGTAAATACGGTCCGGTAATATCCCGGACACTCTGAACCAGATGCTGTTCCCCGGATCCGATGTTTTCTACCCAGCTGGCTCCGTGAAGATGAAAATAGATACCGTCCAGATCGTGAAGATGTTCCTTTACGGCATCCAGAATTCTTGTTTCCAGATACCGGAAACAATTGTACGTCATCGTTCCGGAACAGGCTCCGTCCGCACACAATACCGGAACCAATTCGATATCCGGATCGTCAAATACCGTTCCCAGCTGCATATGTTTCAATGCCTCTTCTCCCGTTGACAATGCCACGTTTTCGATATCACACTTCATCGGTACGTGTTCGTTGGATTCCAGCTGGAATTTCGCTACCAGAATTTTCATACCTGTCACTCCTGTTTTTTATTATTATACAATCTCCTGTTGTTTCCTTTTTCCTCTTCCCGGTATTTGAAAATAAGTTTCAATAAGACTATAATATAGGCGCACAAAGCAAGGTATGGTGACCAACATGACAATCATTGAAAAACTGAAGGAACAAAAGGATTTTACCGACGCCGAACAGGCTCTTGCCAACTATATATTAAATAACATCGGTGACATTTCCAAACTGACCATCTATCAGTTGTCCGAGAACTCGTTTTGTTCCGTGGCAACCATTTCCCGCTTCTGCAAAAAGCTGAAAATCAATAACTTTTCTTTGTTTAAGGTGGAACTGGCAAAGGAAGTATCGGAAAAGGAAGACGGCGAACAAGCCGTGGAACACAACCATCCGTTTGATAAAGATGACAGTGAAGAAGACATTGCCAGAAAAGTACGTCATCTGACCCGCCATGCGGTTATGGATGCCTACAACAATCTCGATTATTCTGTCATTCATGAAGCGGCCGTTATGCTGGACGAAGCCGAAATCATTGACGTCTACGGAAACTGGATTTCCATGACCCACGCCATCAACCTTCACAGTAAACTGCTGTGGATGGGGAAAAACTCCTCTCTGGAGCCGTTACGCGGATTCCAGCACGTCAAAGCGAAGATTTCCAACGAGAAACACCTGGCCGTCATCATTTCCTACTACGG
>JABUSI010000253.1 GCA_021442745.1 Erysipelotrichaceae bacterium
TGAAACCTCTTCTTTGGATTCCGTATTTACGGAACGGATGACTTCAACCGTGCAGAATACGGAAACGGCCATACCGTGTAACGAAGATACCATAGTAAACGAACTGAACGACAGGAATGATGAATATTCCCGTCGTTTTTATATGACGGACGGAACGTATACCGCCGTGGTGTATCCCTTTGAAGTCAATGAATATATAAATGACAGGTTCGTGCCGATTAACCATCAGCTGAACCAAACGGAAGAAGGGTATACCGACGGGTACGTTGTATTTCCTTATGAACTGTCAGACGGTATCGAACAGAAGGATGCGGGAGTGAAATGGCGTGTAGCGAACGGGTATAATGCGTTTGTTCAGGTAAGTAAAACGGACGAGTCGGTATTGTCGCCTCATAGTATATCCCGGGTGGTTACGTACGAAGGCGCTTTTCTGTGTGCGGATCTGTCCTATCAGTACGTAGGTCATCAGCTGAAGGAATATATCGTCCTGAAAGAGTATACGGGTCAGGAAAGCTATGACTTTCTGTATGACGGTACGGCGGAAGTGCTGGATGATCACAGTGTACAAATCAACGACTGTATTCTGAGCGTACCGTATATGACGGACGGAAACGGTGTGTTCAGTGACGAGGTAAAGATATCCGTCAGGCAGTCGGAAGAAGGAAGTATCGTATCGGTGGTTCCTTCTTCCGACTGGCTGTCGGATGAAGAAAGAGTGTATCCGGTAATAATTGACCCCACACTGGAAAGTGTGCAGAGAGCTTCGCAAAGTAATAATACGAGTGTGTACAGTTCATCACCGGATTCCCATGCCATGTATCAGTACGGGGCCATGTATGTCGGGAAAGAGGCGAGCAGCTATGAGAAACTGCGTGGAGTCTATACCTTTCGTTTACCCGAACTGAGGGAATCGGAACGGGTGATCCAATCAACGGTAAACCTGACACAGCTGAACTATTACGGTTCGGGCAGCGTTACCGTGAAGGCACATCAGATTACCTCAGATTTATCCTTAGCCACATTGACGTGGAACCGGCTGAAGAACCGTTACGATACGGTGGTGCTGGATGCACAGGTGGTAAACAGCAGTACGAAGATGAAAACTGTACCATTCGATATCACATCGGCGGTACAGGACTGGTATATGAACGGGAATAACTACGGACTGGCTTTTACGTCGGATAACGAATCGGGGGATTACAAGTACGCAACGTTTTTTACTGCGAGATATCCGGGACTGACAAACAGTCAGTATCCGACGGTGTATATACAGTATCGCAATCAGGAAGGAATATCGGATTCCATGACGTATGAAACGTGCGGAAACGAAACGATGGGAACGGTATACGTATCACACTATAACGGGAATCTGGTGTATGAATATCATGATCTTTCCATGAACGGAAATTACCTTCCGGTTACCGTAACGCATTACTTCAGCCAGAGTTCACGGAATACCAACAGTGAGTTCGGGAAGGGATTTACCATCAATTACCGGCAGCGGATCGAACCGTGTGAGATACCGGGATATGAATACGTCTGTGTGGATAGTGACGGTACGAAACACTATATGGCGCTGCAGGAAAACAGTACCGATACGTACGAAGAGGAAGACGGGACACTGTGCATCCGCATGACGCAGGACGGGTATGTGATGGAAGAGGATACCCTTCAGATTCAGTTTGACGTTAACGGGAACCTGGTCCGTATTCACGATACGAAAAACGATAGGACACAGAGTATCGGTTATACCGGTAATCTGATAACTTCCGTTACCGACGGGGCCGACCGTGTGGTAACCCTGCATTACAATAACGGACTGCTGGACTATATCGAAGATCCGGCATTGCGAAGGATAACCTACACGTACGATACGGAGAACCGTCTGATAAAGATAACCCGTCCGGATAACACTGAAGTACACATTGCGTATACGGAAACGGGAATGATAAATAAAATTACCGATATTGACGGCAGTTC
>JABUSI010000058.1 GCA_021442745.1 Erysipelotrichaceae bacterium
CTTTGGATTTAGTCAGCGGGGATGAAATCGAAATGTTGACTTCCACCAACTATCTGGATGCCGGCGGGAATTCGGAATTTACGATGTACGAATTAGCCAAAGGTATCGGATATGTATTGGAAAGTGATGTTCCGTATGATGGTTCCAAAGAGGCAGAGACGAAGACGATTGATGATGAATATGCCTATCTTCATACAGCCTATCGTCTGACGGAAGCCGAAACCTATGCTCCGTCTGACAGAAATGCGATTAAAAACGGTATCATGGAACATGGAGCATTGGCGGTTGCCTATCGTCATGAGAACCGGTTCTATAATGAAGGTGAAATTAATAACACATATTCCTATAACTGCTCCTATCCGGAAGGAAGTGTCATTAATACCAACCATGCCGTTACCCTGGTCGGCTGGGATGACAACTACTCCAAAGACAATTTCATAGTGAAGCCAAGCAGTAACGGTGCATGGCTGATTAAGAATTCCTACGGCAATGGCTGGGGTGATGACGGATATTTCTGGTTGTCTTATGAGGATGCAGGGTTCAACAAGGAAAACAACAAGGTCTATGCGTTTGACGTTAAACCGGCGGCAGAACAAGAACGTATTTATCAGTATGACGGGGGAATGAACCCGAAACTTATGTATCTGAAGGGATCTATTTTCGGGGCCAACATCTATACGGCACAAAGACCGGAAATCTTAAACGAAGTCGGTCTGTATACTTTCAATGCGTTGGATTCCTATGATGTGAAAGTGTACGTAAATCCGACGGAAGGAAATCCGAAGTCCGGTACCTTGTATGCCACAACATCGGGAATCAGAGAGTATCCCGGCTATGTGTCTGTACCATTAACGTACGCAACTTCAAATAAAGTGATTGAAAAGGGCGATACGTTCTCCATTGTCTTGACGATTACATCTTACGACCCGGAGGGCAGGGCGTATATGTATATTGATAAGAACTATACCCCGGAAGGAAACAACTGGTTTACGTGTACAACTGAACAGACAGAGAAAACAAGTTATTACTCTTCCAGCGGAACGACATGGGCGGATTACTTCCAAAAGGGAATCACCATGCGGATCAAAGGCTTTGCGACACCGGCTCCGATTACTTCCATTGATTTAGGAGATGATGTAGCACTGACCCGTGGGGATAAGATGACGTTTGCGCCGTTGATTGTTCCGGCAGGAGCGGAAGAAGAATATACGTACAGTACAAGTGATCCCACAGTCTGTACGATAAATAATGCCGGTGAATTGTATGCCATAGGTGCGGGAACCTGTACGGTTACCGTAACGGCGGAAAACGGGGCAACGGATACCGTAACGATTACGGTGGCAGAACTTGATTATCCTATTGAGGAAATAACGATTACGGATATGCCGACACTGGAAATCAACACATCGGAAACGTTAGTTGTTACAACAAATCCGTCAGATACGGATGAACCGGTGTATTACTTATCAAGTGATCCGAGTGTGATTTCTGTGGAAGATGGCGTGGTTACGGCTCATAAACTGGGTACGGCTACGATTACGGTGTATTCTACGGCGGCATCGGATTCCGTTACCATTTCCGTTACAAGTAAGATTACGGATTTTACAATTGATCCGATGGAAGTATATGTGGATGGTGCACAGGATAAACAACTGACACTGACGTATGAACCGGTGGATACCACGGACAGTAAAGTGATTACGTGGGTTTCTTCGGATGATCAGATTGCAGTTGTCGATACTGCGAATACGGTGAAGTATGTAGGGGATGGTGTATGTACGATTACCGGTACGACGGTAAGTAACGTATCGAAGACCATTACCGTGCATGCGGGGGATATTACGGGACTTACGGTGACCAATCCGAAGGTGTTTGTGACGGCAACGCATCCGTTGACGTTACAGGTAGCGTTTGTGCCGGCAGATTGTACGAGTGCAAGAACGTTATCGTACAGTTCGTCAGATGAAAC
>JABUSI010000111.1 GCA_021442745.1 Erysipelotrichaceae bacterium
GAATACGAAGATTTGCGAAAGTTATCAGCTGAAACATTGGTGGAAATCGGCTTCCCGGGTTATTCCATCGGCGGTACCTCCGTCGGAGAAACCAAGGAAACGATGTACAAAATGATCGACTATGCCGTCAAATACTTGCCGAAAGACTCCGTCAAATACCTGATGGGTGTCGGCAGTACCGATGCCATCCTCGAAGGTGTTTTGCGTGGCATCGATATGTTTGACTGCGTGTTACCGACCCGGATTGCAAGACACGGTGCCTTAATGACATCCCGGGGAAGAATCAACATCAAGAAAGCCGAATTCAAAGAAGACTTCAGCCCGATTGATCCGGAATGCGATTGTTACGCCTGCAAAAATTACACCAAAGCTTACGTACATCATCTGTTCCGTTGTAACGAAGGATTCGGTATGCGCTTAATGTCCATCCACAACTTACGCTTCCTCATTCATCTGACCGAACAGATCCGGCAAGCCATCGAAGAAGACCGCTTCCTCGATTTCAAAGAAGAATATTTTAAAAAGATGGGGCTGAACTCCATCGATTCGAAAGGATTTTAATATGAGAACCGACGATTTTGACTTTGAGTTACCAATGGAACTCATTGCCCAGACACCCTTAGCCGTACGCCCGCAGTCCCGTTTACTGGTATTGCACAGAGACAGCAGAACGTACGAAGACCGGCATTTTTACGACATTACAGAATACCTGCAACCCGGAGACGTTCTGGTCAGAAACAATACCCGTGTCATTCCCGCCCGCTTATTCGGCACAAAGGAAGTAACGGGAGCCCACGTGGAACTGCTTTTGCTGAAACAGGAAGGTGACATCTGGGAATGCCTGGTCGGCAATGCCAAAGTCGTAAAGGTCGGTACCGTGATTTCCTTCCACGAAGGAGAACTCCGCGCCGAATGTCTGGAAGTCCGCGACAAAGGTATCCGTATTTTCAGGATGATTTACGAAGGTGTCTTTATGGAAATCCTGGACCGGTTAGGTAATGTACCGCTACCACCTTATATTAAGGAAAAACTGGAAGACAAGGAACGCTATCAGACCGTTTATGCCAAAGTGGAAGGCAGTGCCGCTGCCCCTACCGCCGGTTTACACTTTACCGAAGAATTGTTTGAAAAAATCAGGAAAAAAGGTGTCACCATCTGCGAAGTTACCTTACATATCGGATTAGGTACCTTCCGTCCGGTTGATGTCGAAGACGTTACCCAGCATCATATGCATACCGAATGGTACCATATGGACAAGGAAACGGCAGAGATCTTAAACCAGGCCAAAGCCGAAGGAAGACGGATTGTATCCGTCGGTACCACCTCCACCCGTACCCTGGAATCCGTTATGAAGAAATTCGGACACTTTGAAGAAGATACCGATGAAACGGATATTTTCATCTATCCGGGCTATACGTTCCGGGCTGTGGACGTTCAGATTACCAATTTTCATTTACCGAAATCCACACTGCTGATGTTAGTCAGTGCTTTTGCGGACAAACCGCTGATTATGGAAGCCTATAAACATGCCGTGGAAAAGCGGTACCGGTTCTTCTCATTCGGCGATTCCATGATGATTCTATGAACAAGCCGAAATCCTATTACTACGACTGGTCCGTAGAAAAACTCAGAGAAATAGATAAACAGGATCAGAAACCGACCATACTTCTTCATGCCTGCTGTGCCCCTTGCATCTGCTGGCCATTGGAATTTCTGTACGAACACTTTGAAATCTCCGTTCTCTACAACAACTCCAACATCTGGCCGCAGGAAGAATACGACATCCGCAAAAACGAAATCGTATCCTACATCGACACCTTCAACAAGCAGCACAACACCGGTATTCAGATTACGGTTACTCCTTACGACTACCAGTCCTATCGGGAAAAACTGCTTCCGCTCAAAGACGAACCGGAATGCGGCGTCCGCTGTCATCTGTGTTACAAAACCAGAATGGAAGAAGC
>JABUSI010000141.1 GCA_021442745.1 Erysipelotrichaceae bacterium
CAATCGATAACTTAATAACTGCCTTATTGTTTTCCGTATCCGCCATTACCGTATGACTTGGAACCGGTTGCGGGTCATCGGCATAATACACCTGGTTGGCACATTGTTCCGCACCAAACGGTGCCGCACCTTGTACGGTTGCGTTTGCCTTAGGAAGTGCCGGTCTGTCATCCGTAGCCGGAACCACACCGTTGCGTCCCTGCAGGATATGGAAACTGACGATACCGTCATTCCCCGCAAACGAACCGGTTGTACCACCGTAAACCGTTATTAACGTCGACGGCAGCACGACATCACCGGCAATACGATTACCCGCAAATGCTGAATTTCCGATTGTGGTTACCCCTTCCGGCAAGGTTACGGTTGTAAGTTCATTGTTCTGGAACGCATTGTTTTGAATGGTTTTCAAGCTTTCCGGGAAGACAACCTCTTTCAATCCGCAGTTCCTAAAGGTCGCACCACCGATTCCCGTCAGGCCTTTTCCCAGATCCAGCTTTCCGATTTTAGTATTCTGAAACGCCGCATAGCCGATACTTACAATACAATCCGGAATGGTTACGGACGCAAACGATTTTTTACCTTTGACGGCATTGTCACCGATTGTCGTAATGTTTTCAACGATTGGCGTATCCCCTTCTGACAAAGTATAGGAAATCTGTTGCGGAACAACCAGATCGACGTTGTCACCGGTCGGGCCGATGTAATTGACAAGTCTTTTGGTCACCGTGTTGTATTCCCACAGTTTGTCATCCGTTTCCACTACCTGCGGAGGTGTGGTAACGTCCTTCCATACAACTTTGGCGTAGATGCCGCCCCATGGTGCACCCGGTACCGTGCCTTCGGTATTTCCCGGGACATTGATTGTCTGAAGCGTCTTGGTAGCGTTAAACAACGTTGGTATCGAACTCTTGTCTGCCAAAGCCGAACCGTTCTCTTCGTCCCCGATGGTTACCGTAGTAAGTTTACTGCAGTTCGTAAACGCACTTTCTCCCACATTTTTCACTGAGGAAGGGATTGTAAGCGAACTGATCGACGTATAGGAAAATGCGTGATAAGCAATACTCTCCATACTATCCGGAAGACGGATTTCTTTTAATTTGCTGCAACTGAAGAAACCGAAATCCCCGATGGATTTCACAACGCTGCCTTCTTCAAAATCCAGTGATGTAATGACCGCTTTCCCTGTATTTTCCGTAAAGGCACCGGAGTTGATTGCCACAACTTCCTTGGTAACCCCTTTGTTGTTCGTGATTTCTTTCGGAATGACAACCGTTCCCTTTGTATGGGTATCGGTATTCGAACAGACGGAATCGTCTTCATGCAATCCCGTATCTTTATTAAACGCCTTCAGCCCGCATAACAGACCGGTTTCGCTGTTGAACACAAAACACGAACTGTCCCCGTTCGGCGCCCATTTTACATAGGAATAATACGCATTCCACGGTTGTCCCGGAATACTGCCCGGTGCATGGTCCGTTAAATCCAGCGTACAGTTTGCGTAATAGAACGCCGCAGAGCCGATGCTGGTTACGGAAGCCGGAATCTTAATTCTGCCGGACAGTTTGTTGTCCTGAGCCGAAAATGCACTGCTGCCGATGGTTTTCAGATTCTGCGGAAGCACAACCGTTGTCAAGGAACCGCAACTCGCGAATGCCTTATCCGGAATGGCATCAATGTTGTAGTCATACAAATCGATGGATGTCAGTTTGGAACAGCTGCTGAAACATCCGTCTTGCAGTGTCGTCACCGTCTTCGGCAGATCAATCGCTTCAAAAAAGTTTCCCTTGAAGGCGTTTATTCCGATGGTCGTAATCGCACTGTCTTCTTCAAATTCAACCTTTGTCAGTCCCGCACCGGAAAACGCATTGTTACCGATAGCGGTAATGACCGTTCCGTCCGTATGTTTTGCCGGAATCGTAATCTCTTCCGGTGACAATCCGGCCTGATAGTTAAAGCCGGTA
>JABUSI010000367.1 GCA_021442745.1 Erysipelotrichaceae bacterium
GGAGAGCGCCTGCTTTGCACGCAGGAGGTCAGGAGTTCGATCCTCCTATGCTCCACCATTGACAACAAAACCGGTACATGCCGGTTTTTATTTTTCAGACGTGTAGAAAAGAACTACAAAGTGTGGTATTATTGTACCACACGGAGGAAAGAGTCATGCAAAAATGTATACCTATCCGCGATTTGAAAAATACGTCTGTGATATCGGAGTTGTGTCATGACACTAACGAACCGATCATTATCACCAAGAACGGGTATGAAGATATGGTAATTATGAGCTCGGAAGTATATGACAGAATCCGTCTGTATAGTGTTTATGAGAAACTTATGAAGGCGGAAGAAGATATTGCGCTTGGAAAAATTACGGATGCAGCGGAATCTTTGGAGTCTTTAAGGAAGAAATACGGCTTATAGTTTACAGATTACCTCTTCTTGTGAAGAAGATCTGGACAAAACGATTGCGTATCTCGTTTTGGAATTGCTCAATGCCGAAGCGGCACGCAGTCTGTTAGGAGAAATCGAAAAAGTATATGGTATTCTGAAAAAAAATCCGTTTGCGTTTCCTGTCTGCGGGTATCCGTTGTTAAATGAGTATCGGAAAGTATTGATAAAAAAGTATATTGTATTGTACAAGGTTTGTGAAAATACAGTATATGTTGAGCGTTTCTTTCATCAATTGGAAGATTACGCTCAGAAATTATAACCGTTGTATCAGGTTATACGAAATACAGAAAATAATAAGTCGAAACGAATGCAGAGAACTCTGACGGCATCGACTTTTTCTTTTGTAGGGTGGAGGTTATTTTGTGAAAGAGAGTAATTTTACAGAAGGCAGTATATTAGGTCCGCTGATGAAGTTTGCGGTACCGGTCATACTGGCTATGATTCTGCAATCCTTGTATGGTGCGGTGGATCTGTGGGTTGTCGGACAGTTTGCGAGCAGCGCGGATGTCAGTGCGGTGGCAACGGGGACGCAGATTATGCATACCCTGACGAGTATTGTTGCCGGGTTGAGTATGGGAACAACCATATTGATCGGACAGCAGATCGGGGAAGGAAACAGGGAAGGTGCCGGAAAGAGTATGGGTGCTTCCGTTGTGTTCTTTGCGATTGTTGCTGTGCTGTTGTCGGTTGTGTTTGTGAGTAACGTGAGTTTTATCGTTACGACAATGAAAGCACCAATAGAAGCCTTTGACATGACGTGTGATTACGTAAGGATCTGTTCGGTAGGTCTTCTGTTTATCGTGGCATATAACTTGCTGGGATCGCTGTTTAGGGGGATGGGAAATTCCCGGTTGCCGTTGATTTCGGTGATGATTGCGGCGATTTTCAATGTGTTCGGGGATTTGTATTTTGTGAATGTGCTGCATCTGGGCGCTGCGGGAGCGGCTTATGCGACAGTACTGGCACAGGCATTGTCCGTCGGTATTTCCTTTGTGATTATTCTGAAAACAAAATTGCCGTTTACTTTCCGGAAATCCTATCTGCGGTTTGATAAGGAAATTACCGGGAAGGTGCTGAACTTCGGATTTCCGCTGGCTCTCAGTGATGCACTGGTCGGTGTCAGTTTCCTGATGATTACGGCGATTGTCAATTCTTTAGGACTGGTGGAAAGTGCCGGAGTCGGCGTTGCGGAAAAAGTATGTGCGTTTATTATGCTGATTCCGAGTGCATTCTCACATTCGACGGCAGCGTTTGTGGCGCAGAATTACGGAGCGAATAAGCTGGACCGGGCGGATAAAGGTCTGGTATACGGAATCGGGGTATCGTTTGCGGTATCGTGTGTAATGGCCTGGTTGTCGTTTGCGCATGGGGATCTGCTGTGCAGTATATTCTCCATCGATCCGCTGGTTATCAATGCCGGATGGGAATATCTGAAGGCTTATGCACTGGATTGTTTTTTAACAAGTATTTTCTTCTGTATGAACGGGTATTTCAACGGCTGCGG
>JABUSI010000180.1 GCA_021442745.1 Erysipelotrichaceae bacterium
CAGAAAGCAGAGAAGAAAATGTCCCCTTACAAACTGTTTCTGATTGTCACTGTCGTACTATCCGTTCTCATCATTGCACCATGCATCTATGCCTATACCCAGGTTGTCAATCCGGTCGACGTATTTCTGCCGTTCTTCGTTTCTTCCATTACGTTTACGGCATGCGTCATCTTACTGATTGTCGACTGGATCCTGTGGCGCAAAGCCAAGAAAAATCAAGAAACCGTCTGACGGACGGTTTTTGTATGTTATACTTGAAGTAACCAATCATTGGAGGAACATCATATGAAAATACTTGTTTTTAGTTCTTTGAACGTCGACCACGACTATTATATGGAACACATCGCAAAACCGAAAGAAACGATTTTTGCGAAAGAATATCACGTAGTTGCCGGAGGAAAAGGTTTAAATGCCGCCATCGCCCTGGCACGCAGCGGCGTGGACGTATCCATTGCTGCCAATATCGGTAACGATGCCCAGTTTCTGGAAGACATCCTGAAAAACAACCATGTCGATACGACATACCTGAATCACGTAAACGAACCGAACGGACATGCAATTATCCAGATTGACGAAACCGGAGAAAATTCTATTTTCATCTACGGCGGATCCAATCAATCCATCACCATGGAATACATCGATTCCGTCATCCCGCAGTTTTCCAAGGGAGATCTGTTAATCTTACAGAATGAAATCAACAACCAGGTATACCTCATCAACAAAGCACACGAACACGGATTAACCATTCTGTTGAATCCGTCTCCGTTCAACGACGATATCTTCACGTATCCGCTGGAAAAAGTCGATTACTTCTTTATCAACGAAGTGGAAGGAAACGGCTTTACCGGCAAAGAAGAGCCGAATGAAATCCTGGACGAATTACGAATCAAATACCCGCACACCAAGGTGATATTAACCGTCGGTGCCCAGGGTGCTTACTACCAGGATGAAAACAGCCGCTTCTTCCAGCAGGCATACAAAGTCAAAGCCGTCAGTACCGTCGGTGCCGGTGATACCTTCATGGGATACTTCAGTTACGGTATTTCCCAGGGGTTAGACCCGAAGGAAAGCTTACTGGTCGCAACCAAGGCAAGTTCCATCACCGTACAACGCGAAGGTGCTGCCGATTCCATTCCGACGATGGAAGAAGTCAACAAACTGTAATACGTTATTACCTTTTGCCGGTCATTGACCGGCTTTATTTTGCGTTGATTCCGACATCACTTAATATTCCGTTTATCTTTCTGCATTATAATAATTGAAAGTGTTACAGAAAAACAGATACTTGTCATCCTTCCCAAATCCTCAACCCCCTCCATTTCCCGGATTTGAGAGAAACGATGAAACCATATACGGAAAATTAGCTTCGACCGCGAAGCTTTTTTCTTATATAATAGAAGTAGCTAAAAGGAGTTAAATCATATGAAACGTATTCCTATTATTTTAGATGGCGATCCGGGACACGATGATGCCATCGGCTGGGTCATGGCCAAAGGAAGCGGTTTGTTTGACATCAAGGCTGTCACAGCCGTCAACGGCAACTGCTCCGTAGACAAAGCCGCTTACAATTCCCAGCGCATCTGTGCATTGATTAACCTGGACGTACCAATCGCAAAGGGTCAGAAAAAACCATTGTATGTCGAATCTCTGGATGCCCCTGTCAACGTCCATGGGGAATCCGGATTGGATGGTCCGGTTTTACCGGAACCGGCAAGAGATTTAGAAAAGGAAACAGCTGTTGAAGTCATGATCCGTGTATTGGAAGAAGCCGACGAACCGGTATCCATTGTCGCTACCGGGCCATTGACCAACGTTGCAGCCCTGGTACTGGCCAGACCGGATCTGAAAGAAAAGATCAAATGCTTCTCCATTATGGGCGGAGGCATTATGTTCGGAAACTGGACACCGGCTGCCGAATTCAATATC
>JABUSI010000052.1 GCA_021442745.1 Erysipelotrichaceae bacterium
TAAAGAAATAATTTGTATTAGCCCCTATCCGGAGATAACCATTTCCTTGTTCTCTTGAATAAGAATACAACTTGTTTTTGAAGTTAAATTCGTCATAATACCCATAATCCTCATTTACTTGTTTTTCTTCAGCGAGCATATCAAAAAAATAATCATTTATTACAGAAATCAACTTATCTTTATTCAAATAGTCAAGCATAGTATTTGCGTAATGCTTATTTATGGTTTTCTGCAAAAGAGTTTTTTTATCTTCATTTATGTTTATAAAATTTCCTTCTACCGTCTGCATATCAATACATTCTGAAAGTGGCAAATTCAACTTATCTTTAGAAAAATCAATGTAATACCTCTCAACTTCCAGCAACCTTAACTTCTCACACGGGATGTCACTGCATATCAAACAACTCCTGAATTGAGACATAAATTCATCATACTGATTTGTTTCGTCTTTATCCAAAATGCTTTTGATTAACATATCAATCGTTATTTTGTTTCCGTGACTTCTTCTATACTCATTAGAATCTATCAGATTACAAAATTGATTGAAGTTATTCTTGATAATATGGTAATTGATTGCATTAAAAATTGCACCTTTCATTGTTGATCCCGGAATAATCGGTTTATTCAAGGCTTTAATCTGCACATCTATTTTCTTATTCGTTGGATCTTCAGTACCACATTTCAAGATGTATTCTTTAGGTAATTCTGAATAATTCACATGGTTTTTTATTACATTTGTGATTTGTTCCGAAGGAGAGATTCCTTGTCCCTGATAATTACTGTTTATTGTTAACAATTTTTTATGGAAATTTGAATTCAATAACACGTCATTCGGAACGAAACCCAGAATATCTTCCAATGCATATTTCTCTGCAATATTATTTCTTACTTTATATTCGAAACCAAAACTGGTTTCACCGGTACCTACATGAACAGGAGTATCAATTGTGATTATCGTTTTCATAAACGCCCTCCTTACATTACAAAACCGATACCATAATGGTAAATATTCATCTCATCGTTACACTTCACCAGGCATCCGTAATACTCTTTCTTTTCCAGAGGTTTCATAAAGCTGCCTTCTGTAAAAGCATTGAATATACCTAATGAACTTGATTTGTAATATTTTGAAGAAATGAATGAATGGGAATCAATCACATAAGAGGATTCCGTTAATTCAAATTCATCATGTGAAATACATTTGGACATCAGTACGACATTAGACACCGGATCGGATGAACTATACTCTTCCATCTCAACCATCGTAAAACAGTTCTTTCCTACAGAAACTCTTGAACCGAACCCAAAGTATTCACTGTATTTAAATACATCTCTTACGTATTGCGGAGTATTCGTTTTCACATAAACCGTAAATACGGTGTCCTGTGGATAATATGTATTGCTGTCATAAAATAATCTCAATTCATCGGCGTTTGTTGATCTGTTGTTGTGGGCAATCAGCTGGCTGTCATAACCTGTTTCAAACTTAACAGAAGACAAAACACCGCTCCCCACCATAACATTTTCTTTCAGCAAGTCGGCTTTTAAATCTGAAATACGGTCACAGTTAATATACTTTTCAAATACATCGCTTGTGATATACCGAATTTTTTTAATTTGTTTTTGTTTGCTTAAATACTGTAGTTGTTCCTGTGCTTCCAATCCGACAACGGATTGGTTTCTTTCCTTTACGGAAAACAAGCTGATTTTCGGCATCGGATACAATCCGTCCACAAACATAGAAGAATGAACAAATTTCGGTTCCTGATCAAAAGAATTAAGATACTCTTTCAATTGTTCATCACCTTGTGTAAATCGGATAATGGAACATACCGCACCGAAAATTCTCTGTGCATCTGGTAATTCGGTTATAGAGGATAAACTCTTGAATTTCAGTTTGTTTGATTTATTTTCTTCTGATATA
>JABUSI010000352.1 GCA_021442745.1 Erysipelotrichaceae bacterium
ATTGAATGTGCATCTTTACCGGTTTTCTTGGTCAGAATCAAGACACCTTCCTGGTTGAACCCGATGGTTCCGCCACCCCAGGCGCTGCCACGGTTTCTGGTCCATACAACCTTACCGTGTTTGATGACATAACCCGTCGGTTGTCCGCCGGTACCGCATCCGCCGTAATCCAAGAAGCCGCCGCCGTTAATCGCTACGTGAGCATTGTTCAGTTTTGCCATCTTGGTTACGTATTCCCCGATGGTTCCCAGATACCGGGTAACCGCCAGGTCGATATGTGTCGGATCGTAAATAAACGTAATATAACCTTTGTATCCGTGTTCATCCAGACGCTGTACTTTGTAAAGCGTACCCGGATCACGCTTCAGAACCTGTTCTTCATATACACTGGAGAATACCGTCTGTTCCTCGGTAATACCGTTCATATGAATGGCATTTTCATCCATAACTTCATCCGGTTCAATCGTTACGTTGGCAGATAAGATTTCCTGAATGGTTTCCGTACTGTACAGAACGTTTGCCAGATACTTATGTGTCATCGTACGCATTGCCGTCGTGACAAACATATCCCGCAAGTAATTAAACGGACCGTATGCTACAAAGAAACATACCAGAGCCGCTACGTTTAAGAAAGAGAAGAATCCGATTCCGAAATAATATCCTTTACCGCTCTTCGCTTTCTTTTTTGCCTTCTTCGGCAATTCTTCTTCATCTTTTTCCACCGCTTCGACATCGATGATATCCGGCTTTCTGACCGGCTCTTTCACTTCTTCCGATACCTGCTGTGTCTGTGTTACCGCGACCGCCGTACCGTCTTTTTTCGCCTGTTCATCAGCTGCCATACGCGCCAGCACTTCCCTGACAATCGCATCGATTTCTTCCTGCGTTTTCTGTCCGCTTGTCTGACGTTCCACGCCGCTGATAATCTGACTCAGATACTGGGTATCCGAAATCTCTCCGGCAGCACTGACTCTGTTGCCCAGCGGATCGATATCGGTCGGTTTCAGGGAAACCGGTATTTCCTTCGGTTCATGCGCCTTTTTCTTAATTTGTGTTGCTTCCGGCTGCCGCTTCTGTACTTCCGTTACAAATGCGCTCAATACTTCCATATCGGAACGAGTTGTGGAATTCCATTTGTTGTTGTCACTCATTTTGTTTCACCCTCCGCAATCTGATATGGGAAATCAGCCGTGCCGTCTCCTGTTGTGATAATGATATTGGACTTCAGATAAATCACCGGACGAACCGCATACTTGTTGTACGAGAAATCCCCGAACAACCAGTCTTTGTCACGGCTTACCCAGACAAGCTGTTCCGCATTCTTCTTATAGTTACACGTCCAGTATACGATTTCTTCTTCACCTTCCGTCAGGTTGTTGACATTAAACAAATCCCCGATCTGCGGCAAGCCGACTTTCGCCTTCACCGTCACACTGTTCAGTTTTGCCTGGGTATATTTACCGTTATACGTATACGGTCCGGTACAGAACGTACCTTTTGCCAGGTATTCCGGATGATCCTGTTTGTTTAACCACGTGTTGTTCAGATAATAGCCGATGTTTCCTTCATCCAGAGTAAATTTACACGTATCCGAAGAGAACTTCCGCGTATATACGCTGCCGTCATCTTTATGCAACACATCCATCATAATCGCTTTTACTTTACCGTCTTCCTGACCGATGACACGGTATACGTCCTCGGAATACAGGAAATATGTACCTACCGGCATTTCATTCAGATAATACGTTTTCTCATTATCTTTAATATCATCCACAATCCGGTACGGATTATCGACTAAACCGTTTCCGCTGACAATATCCAGATTCGCTTTCAAAGTGATGACCGGACGGACGCCGTAACTGTACTTATCCGTTGTACTTTCGGATGTATTACCGATACCGCCTTCCGGGAACACGTAATACAC
>JABUSI010000105.1 GCA_021442745.1 Erysipelotrichaceae bacterium
TATAACACTAAGGAGGTTTTACCTATGACAAATGATATCATATCTTCTTTCGGTATCAAACAGAAAGATATGAACTGCTTACCGGCACAGGAAAGGGCGCAACACATGTTACGCCCTTTGTTTTTATGCTTCGGAATGCTTCAGATTTCTTCTGCGCAGCATCATCAGTACTTCCAGTGCCGCTGCACTCCATAAACCTGTAAACATCCATGTCAGATTGTTGCTGTCATCCGCTGTCGGTACCGCATCCGGTTTCTTCACCGTATACGTTCCCTGGATGATTTCGATGTCGTAGTTCGGATCTTTCGTTCCTTCCACGATATGCAGTTCAATCGGATACTTTCCTGCTTTGTCTTCAGACGCTTCCGTCGTAATCGTAAACTCAGCCGGAATATCTCCTTCATAAACCGTACCGCTGACTAACCGGTACGTCAGTTGTTTCAGATCTTCGTGAATCTTACTTGACTTGTTGTCAACCTTATACGTCAGTTTTGCCGGTAAGATTTCCCATGTCCAGCGGATCCGTGTTCCTTCTTCCAATGTGTAGTTTTCGCTGTCTGCACCGCTCAGATATACCGCTGTTGCACGATATCCGCCGTTTGCCATCAAGCGTTCCACGTAATTGTCAGATGAAATCCGGCTCGCATTGATTTCCATGTTACCCGTATAGTCCTTGACGTAAACGTCATCGGTCTTTTCACCCCAGCTTACCACATTCGATACGGTTGCCGTTACGGTCTTGTACGTCTTGTCGTAAGTAAAGCTCTTATCACTCCAGGTTAACACAACCGGTAACGGTGTAATGGTCAGAGTGGTTTGTCCGAATACAACACTGTAGTTACCCTGGTCGCTTGTTCCGCGGGCTTCCACCGTATATTGTCCTACCGCTTCGCCTTCTTCACGGACGATGCTGTAATCGACGGAATCCGTTCCCACAATACCGTTGAACGTTACGGTATAATCCGGATCCGGCTGTCCGTATACCTTCGTATCGGACTTGATTGCCACCGTGACTTCCGCCTGATGAACGATCAGCGTATATTCTTCCGTTACGTCTTCGTAGTTCGGGTTCACTGCCTTAACCAGTACGGTTACGGAATCCTTCACTTCCTTGACTCTCGGATAGCTTGTCGTCCAGCTTTCGCCGCCATCGGTACTGTACGTAATTGTCGTACCCTTGGTTACGTTTGCCGTAGCCGGTACACCATGGTAAGAGCCGTCGTAATCGCCTTCGTAAGACGTCGTCGTAATGACTAACGTACCCGCTTTGGTAATCACAAAGTTACCCTTTTCCACAGTAATGTCATAGTTGTTATTCTTCGTATATTCACACGTTAATACTCCGACGTAACCCGGTTCTGCCTTCACATCTTCCGCCGTATTGGTACGATAGTACCGGATCGGTTTCAGACTGTCTAAGTCATCCGGATATACACCCTGGATATCTCCCGTAAATGCCGGATCGTTTTCGCCGTATACCTTTGCGGAATTTGCGACGACAATCTTCGCACTCTTCTTGTCGATCACCATGTATCCGTCCGTAATCTTAAAGGTTACGTTTTCAAAGTTGGTGTTGGTGTTAATAAAGTCGCTTGTCCGCATACCCATATAGTGGGTTCCGGCATTGGTTGCACTGACGGTATCGACTTCGTCGTCCGCATAATCCACCGTACCTTCTTCGTTATACAACGCATCGTTACTGGTCCAGTCATAACCGCTGACCGTCTGCGTCTGCGTATTGTACGTGTAATGACCATCGGCATTGTTGGCACCGGTAATCGTTACCGTAATACCGCTCTTCTTCTTGATGTTGACATAACCGTCCGTGACATTGAACGTTACCGTGAAGTTGGTGTTGCTGTTGACAAAATCACTTGCCTTTAAGCCCATCATACTCTTTCCGGCATCCGTCCGGCT
>JABUSI010000122.1 GCA_021442745.1 Erysipelotrichaceae bacterium
CTTCTTCTTCTTTTTCTTCAGGCGGAGCATCTAATATTACAAATGCAACACACTGCGCAACACGTTTACGTCTGAATCTTGCTGATGAAAGCAAAGCAGATACAGAAACATTAAAGAGAACGGAAGGTGTGCTGGGTGTAGCCAGTGCGAATGGACAGTATCAAGTTATTATTGGACCTGAAGTATCACAAGTTTATCCGCTCGTTCAATCTCTGATTGAAACAAAGGAGACAACCAATGAAGTAAAGGCAAAACAGTCTTTGTTTAATCACTTAATCGATACGTTAACGGGTATCTTTACACCTATTTTACCGGCATTGACAGCTTCCGGTATGTTAAAGGCCGTATTGGCAATTCTTGTAGCGTTTAAACTCGTAAATAACACGTCAATGACCTATCAGGTTTTGAACTTTATGGGTGATGCAACTTTCTATTTCTTACCTATTTTGTTAGCAAATTCTGCTGCGAAAAAGTTGGGCTGTAATCAATTCTTGGCAATGATGTTAGGAGGAATCCTGTTACATCCTAATTTTGTGAATCTTGTTGCGACTGCTAAAGCGGATCCTACAGCAGCCATAAGTATTTTCGGTTTGCCGATTTCCACAGCTTCTTATTCGTCTACAGTAGTACCTATTTTGTTAGGTGTATGGCTGATGTCTGTTGTTGAACCTTTGGCAAATAAGTATTCTCCAAAAGCAATTAAATTCTTTACTGCACCATTAATTACAATGTTCGTCGTCGGTATAGCAACATTAACTGTTTTAGGTCCTTTAGGCTATATTATCGGTAATGCGTTGGCTAATGTTGTCAATGGTTTAAGTAATTTGGCTCCGTGGCTAGTACCAACAATTGTAGGCGCATTCTTGCCATTCCTTGTTATGACAGGTACACACCATGCATTAACACCGATTGGAATTAATAACCGTATGACAATTGGATTTGATACTGTTATTTATCCTCCGCAATTAGCAAGTAATGTTGCACAAGGAGCTGCAGCATTGGCAGTTTCTTTAAAGACAAAGAACTCTGATTTAAAACAATTGGCAAGCGCGACAGGTATCACTGCCGTATGCGGTATTACAGAACCTGTTTTGTTTGGCGTTACCATGCACTATAAGACTAATATGATTGCTTCTATGATCGGCGGAGGTGTCGGCGGATTCTTCTTGGGTATTTGTGGTGTTAAGAATTTCTCGGGTGGAGCACCTGGTTTGTTGACTTTACCAAGCTATATTTCAGTAGATGCTGCAATGAGTAATTTTTATCTTGCTTGCGCAGGGGCTGCTATTGCATTTGCGGTTGCTTTTGTGGTAAGTTACATTTTGTTTAAAGATCCAAGTAACGATTAAGATAGGATTTTGCAAAGAGGCTTGTATAAAATGAGCCTCTTTGTTTCAAAAGAAGGAGGACAATACGATGAATTTTCCGGAAAATTTCTTATGGGGCGGAGCAACGGCCGCAAACCAATTGGAAGGAGCATACAACGAAGACGGCAAAGGATTGTCGATTCAGGATGTATTGCCGAAAGGATTCGGTGTAATTACGGAACAACCGACACCGGATAACCTGAAACTGAAGGGTATCGATTATTATCACAGATACAGGGAAGACATTGCCTTGTTTGCGGAAATGGGATTCAAGGCGTATCGTTTTTCGATTGCCTGGAGCCGGATTTATCCGACGGGGGAAGAAGAAATCCCGAACGAAAAAGGCCTGATGTTTTATGATAATGTCATTGATTTGTGTCTGCAGTACGGAATGGAACCGATTGTGACCATTTCCCACTATGAGACACCGCTGGCTCTGGCAAAAAAATACAACGGCTGGGCAAACCGCTGTATGATTGATCTGTATCTGAAGTTTTCGAAGACGTTGTTTGAACGGTACAAAGGAAAAGTAAAATACTGGATTAC
>JABUSI010000167.1 GCA_021442745.1 Erysipelotrichaceae bacterium
TGTGCAGCCAGTTCTTCCAATGCATCCGCAAAGCCGTGAATATCGTCCAGCGTCGTCGACAATACCTGCTTACGCAGTTGTTCCCGGTCTTGTTGGGTAAAGCCCGCCATCCGGTTTGCGAAAGCACTTCTGCCCTTCTGGCGAACGCTGATCACCGGATCCAGATCGGACATCGTTCCGATAATCGTCTTGGTCAGTTCTTCTTCGCTTAAATCCAGATTCCGGATATACTCCGCTGCCTTGCGGTATACGTTCAGGGAATTGGAACAGTTCGGATCCCGATAGGAATAGAAGGACGCAAAGCCCCTTGCCCGGCCCGCAAATCCGGTACCGTATGCTCCGCCCTGTACCCGGATTTCATTCCACAGATAATACAGTGTCAGAATCTTGGACAATACACGCAGCTGGCCTTCTTTTTCCGTTACACTTTCCGGTAAAATACCACCCATGACCGCATAGGAAATACCGGAGGCAATTTCAATACCTTCCTTATGGTTATCCAGCAGTCGAATCACAGCCGGAGCTCCCGGTTCCTTTTCTTCAAAGGAATGAATCAGTTCACCCGCAAACTCCTTGTTTTCGGTACCGATATAACCGAGAATCAGACGGTTTCTGGTCAAAAACTTCAACGTTGTTTCCTTCCAGTCCGCCAGTACGTCCTTACCGTTTTCATCAAACGTTTCTTCGACATGGCGTAACCACTTCATGGATTCGTAACCGCTTAAATATTCCTGGGTTGCATACCACGGTGTCAGGCACGCGCCGACACGACGCATCGCATACGAATGTCCGCTGGATATCAATCCCTGTTCGTCATTGTACTTTTCCTGACGCAGCATGTTGTGAACCACTTCGGTATCTTCCCATTTGGTACGGAAGATGATTTCCTTCACCAGTTCCCATGCCTGTTCTCTCTTTTCTTCCAGACAACTGAAGAATACCGTAAAAGTCGGCTTATAGGAATCTTCATGCGTATGTACGTTCACTTCCTTACCGATACCAAACGCACCCAAGACGCTCCGTACTTCCGCCTGCAAGTCATATGCACTGTAATGCTCGGTTGCCAGTTCACCCCACAGCCCCGGCGCAAAACTCAGCTTCAGCAAGTCTTCTTCCGTTGCATCACTGATGTCAAACATCAGTTCGCAATGGATGATACCTTCCGTATCCTGTTCAGACCACAATACGGTAACCCCGTCGATACAATCTTCCCGTAACGGCAACGGTTCCACCGTCGTATCGATATCTTCCAGTTTCAATACCGGCATCGCTGCCAGTTCTTCCGGTGTATCTTCCCTCTGCTGTACCGCCCGCAGCTTCCGGTTCATTTCCATAACGGACTGTACGGTTGTTTCATCCCAGGAAGATTTCAATTGCTGCAAGGCGTCATGCAGTTGTTCTTCTTTTTCCTGTTGAATGGTTACAGATGGCGTTAAGATTACCGTCTGACGATGGCTGTCATCCAGTAACCGTTCAAACAACTGTTCAAACAAGCCGTTCTGCAATCCTTCCCGCAGTTGTTTATACAAGGAATTAATCTTCAGATTCTGCAACGGATCACCGCCATACAGCCAGCTGTCCATGACCGTAATCGCATTCAGAATTCCTCTTGGCGCAAACGATTCCTTCATCTTTGCCCGGAATTCCATGAAATTCAGCGTACCTTCAATCATCTTGTAATTCAAACCGGTCTTTCTGATCTCTTCCAGCGTATTCTGCAGGATTTCATTCAGTTTCCCTACGTTTTCCTTTTCCGTATTGCGGTAAACCATAAACAACGCACTCTGCTGCATACCGTCATCCACATACAATTCAAAGTCTTCCGTTAATCCGCTTTTTACCAGTGCCTGCCGTAACGGTGCTTCCTGTGAACCCGCCAGTACGTCAATCAGAATGGACAT
>JABUSI010000093.1 GCA_021442745.1 Erysipelotrichaceae bacterium
GGTGGAAAACCTGGTGGATAACGGTTTACGGTATGCGGAACATAACGTGCATATCGTACTGAAACAGGGGTATTTATCCGTAACCAATGACGGTCCGTCCATTTCCAAGGAGCGGATGGATAAACTGTTCAAACCGTTTGAAAAGGGCTCCAAAGGTAAATTCGGACTGGGACTGAGTATCTGTTACAAAGTAGCCAATGCGTACGGATATTCCATAGAAGCAGTGAATATGGAAAACGGTGTTCGTTTTGTGGTGAATGATAAGAATGCCCCGAAGAAAGATCGGTTTAAAATGGTTACGGAAGGAATCCGGACCAAAATAGGAGTATAAAATGAAAGCGGTAATTTTTGACCTGGACGGTGTTTTGATCGACAGTGAACGGTTTTATATGGAAAAGAATATCGAATTCTGTTATCTGCACGGTTATCCGATGCAATTGGAAGAAATGATGACGGTTGTCGGTACGCAGGTAATTGAAACGTATAAACTGCTGTATGAAAAGACCGAACCGGATATGGATTTTCACGAGTTTGTTCAGTATTACGACAAGTGGTTTGACGATCTGGAAGTGGATTACGGAACCATTATGAATCCGCATGTGAAGGAAACCCTGGAAGAGTTGAAAAAACGGGGGATGAAAATCGGGCTGGCAAGCAGTTCTCCGATGTGGGGAATTCTGCAGGCACTGGATCAATGCGGAATTACGTCATATTTTGATTCCGTTATCAGCGGTGATGAGTTTGCGAGAAGCAAGCCGGATCCGGAAATCTACCTTACCAGTGCGAAAAAACTCGGATGTCCGTGTGAAGAATGCCTGGTTGTGGAAGATTCGGCAATGGGAATTGAAGCGGGTGTCAGGGCAAATATGAAAGTGGTCGCCCTGAAGGAACCGTTCCATCAGGATCAATCCCAGGCGGATTACCATGTGGAAGACTTGAGCGAAATATTGAACTACATATAAAAAATCACGTATGAACGTGATTTTTTTACTGTTTGAAGATATCGAACACGCACTTGCAGGACATTGCCAGAGAACCGAAAGCCAGAAACAGACTGGCATAGAACGTTAACGGTTCGTTGATGTGATATTGTTCCTGGTAGGCATTGATGACCAGTAATACGGCAATCGCAAAGAAACAGAATGTTTTCAGAATTGCCCGCAAACGGGTTTCCTTGGTCGGTGCTTTCTTGGCGTATGGTGTCAGTTTGTTCGGACTGACGTTGTGACGCTGCGGTAAGGAAGGTATGAACTTGTCATACATATATACAGCCATCAGAATATCGGATGCGATGGCGGCAACGGCAGCCAGCCAGAACGGAAGATGGAATACACCGGTCATAAGAATACCGACGGAAATTCCGAATACGGGCCGGGACTGGAAGGCGTCATAGCGGGATTTGTCCTTTTCCGACAAGTGGTAGGCAATCCGGGTTTCTTCATCATAATATACGGTTTTTCCCAGTTCATCCACGAATAAACGGTTTTTAAACGGATTTGTAAGTTTCATTGTAAGATTCACCTCAGTGCTATTATACTCAAAAGGATAATAAAATGCACGAAGAATAGAAATATAAAAGGAAATAGAGTATAATGCTAGGGTGCAAAAAGGAGGAAAACCATGGAACATACGCTGATTCGCTTACAAGTAAATGACAAGGAAATCCTGTTGGTTCCGACTGCACATGTGTCGAAAGAGAGTGCCGAATACGTCCGGAAAGTCATTGATGAAGAACAACCGGATTGTATCTGTATCGAACTGGACGAAGACCGTTATCAGTCGGTCACCAGTAAGAAAAAATGGGAAGATACCAGCCTGGTTGATGTCATCCGGCAGAAAAAAGTCGGATATCTTCTGGTAAACCTGATTCTGGGACATTATCAGAAAAAACTTGCCA
>JABUSI010000026.1 GCA_021442745.1 Erysipelotrichaceae bacterium
GTCGAAAGACCGTTTTGCAGAGGCGGTTTACGTACGGTTCTGTCAAGCCATACTTCAATGAAGGCTGGCTTTCAAAGCCATTTTTGCCTGCCTTTTCTATGATCTGATTTGAAAACTCTATTGAACATTTTTGCGAGTTTACGCAATTTTGTTCAACAGCAGTTAAAAACGTCCTGTTACGGACGTTTTTGTTTGATTCACACTTCAGAATCACATTCTATATATCCAGGCTGTTGGCATCTAACAGAAACTCCTTCACTCCCATACAAACATAACCGTTCTCGTCTCTTCTCGGTTTCATACTCTGTTCGACAAGAATTATTTTTTTAAACGAATCTCCTGTTTTACCAAACGGTTTTGTTTCCTGTTTGTATTTTTTCTCATCCGTAATTGCATACGCCGACTGAATATAATATTTTTTACTTCCCAGCGTCGCAACAAAATCAATTTCCAGCTGTTTGCGGACTTCCTTACCAAATTCGTCTTTTTCCCGCGACTCAACTACACCAACATCAACATTGTATCCGCGAAACCGTAGTTCATTGTATAGGATGTTCTCCATAATATGTGTGGCCTCCGTCTGCCTGAAATTTAATTGAGCATTACGCAATCCGATATCCTCAAAATAAACCTTGTATGGAGTTCCAATGTATTTCCGTCCCTTTACATCGTATCGCTTTACTCTGCAAATCAGAAAGGCATCTTCCATATACCCGATATATTTACCAATGGTAACGTCGCTTATTGTTGTTTGCTTAACGCTGGCAAAAGTTGCGGACAGTTTTTTCGGATTGGTAAGCGAAGAGATTCCTGATGCAATCACATCCGTTAATTCTCCGATTGCCACATCGGATTGTAAATTGTAACGAACAAGCAAATCTTTCAGGTATACGTTCTTCATTTGCGTAGTTAAATAGACAGCTTTCTGTTCTTCCGTTTTCATCAGTGCGACAGCCGGAAGTCCTCCGTACAAACTGTACTCATCATACGCCTCTTCCTTACTGCCTTCATAAGCCCCGTAAAATTCCGAAAACGACAACGGCAGGACATGAATCTCATCACCACGGCCTTCAAACTCCGTAAGAATGTCTTTTGACAGAAATCTGGAATTGCTTCCTGTCACAAACACATCCGTATTGTTCTTTCTGAGAAAGCCGTTTAGTACCGATTCAAATGCACCTAACTTCTGTACTTCATCCAACAACAGATAATACATGCCCTCATCTTTTATTTGCGATGAAACGTATTTCAAAAACTTTGTCGGATTCACTTTCCTGTTTTCTTTATCATTATCTAATAAAAGCGGATCTTCTTCTATTTTTACCAGATCGTCAGCGGAATCAAACGCAAACATGATAATATGATCGGCATCCACCCCGGTATCCCGCAGATGATTATAAAACAATTTATTCAGTAAATACGATTTCCCGCATCTTCTGATTCCGGTAATAACTTTAATAAATCCATTGTGTTTTCTCACAATTAATCGATTCAGATATACATCTCTTCTTATTTCCATGCGCATACCTCACTTTGCGTTTTTGCCGAAAACGGCATTTTTGTTAAATCTATTATATAACGAGCGAATTCCGCTTGTAAATTACCGTTTTGCGTTTTTGCCATTTTCGGCACAAACGCAAATCGCGCAAGATACAAACGGTCCGTATCCGGAAAAGAAGCAGACCTCTAAGCCTGCTTCCTTCTCATTCTGTTTTCTATATCATCGATTCCTTCATATCCGTACAATTTCGCCGTATACTCCATATTCCGCACAACAAGATTCTTACCTTCTTTTTCAAGCCGCTCCGTCATCGATTTGTATAACATAAACGTACGGTCCGAATACGTGCCGAGTTCCCCTCGCAAGTACGTTTC
>JABUSI010000246.1 GCA_021442745.1 Erysipelotrichaceae bacterium
TTATATCTTTTGGTCAAATTGATAGTATCACTGAGGAGGTTTTATATTGAATCCGGATGCAGTAAAAAGGGGTGCCAATATTCGGCACCCCACATTCGTTTACAGGATTTTGAAAATACCCGCGTTTATTTATATTACCGTTATTTACCGTATAAAACGTTTCGTTCCGCTTGTGACAGAGGCGGGTCTTTGATAATGTCCTGTTCGTTGTTCCGGTTGTATGTTGCGTTGGAATTATGCGGTAACGGCTGTGTATGGTCTTCGTGTACGGCTTTGGTGCTGACATTCTGACGGACCGGAGCAGGTCTTGATGCACGGGCTGTTGTTCTGCCTTTTGTTTTCTTACCGGATTTCACCAGTGCGCTGATTACAACGGTAAACACCAGAAAGAAGATCCCGAACGACAAAAGCGGGAAAAATAAGAATACCATCTCACTCATAGAATGTACCCTCCTATACTTGTATTATACAAAAAAATAAGAAAATTGCAAATAAAAAAGAAGGGGTACGAAAAGGGGCGTTAGTGGTACAATAGAGGGCGGAAACGAGGTTTATAAGATGAATAGAAGTGAAGAATTGCTTTCGTTGATTGACAAGAGCCCGACCGTATTTCATACGTGTGAGGTTATCGGAAACCGTTTGAAAGAGAACGGGTATGTGCAATTGAAGGAAGAAGAAACCTGGGATATCCGACCGGGGGAAAACTACTACGTAATCCGGAATCACTCCAGTTTACTGGCATTTCAGATTCCGACAGATACCGAGCGTCTGCATCTGCAGATGTGTGCGTCGCATATCGACTCACCGATGTTTAAATTAAAACCGGAAGGAC
Organism: Erysipelotrichaceae bacterium; assembly: GCA_021442745.1. Lineage (GTDB taxonomy): Bacteria > Bacillota_I > Bacilli_A > Erysipelotrichales > Erysipelotrichaceae > RGIG4607. The sequence goes on from JABUSI010000246.1 coordinate 833, forward strand.
AAATGACGGGTAATGGCTGCATCCGGTGGAATGTGGAAATCTATGGCGGGCCGGTGTTGTCAACCTGGCTGGACCGTCCGTTGTCGGTTGCCGGAAGAGTGTTTGTGAAAAACGGACCGAAGATTGAGTCCGTTCTTGTCAATATCGACAAAGATTTTGCGATCATTCCGAATACGGCACCGCATCTGAACCGGAATCTGAACGAGGGCTACAAGTACAATGCCCAGGTGGATATGATGCCGGTGTTCGGATGTGAAGGGCAGAACGATATTCTGTTTGAGGAAATTGAAAAAGCATGCGGCGTGAAGAAAGAAGACATTGCCGGGTACGACCTGTATCTGTATAACCATCAGAAGGGTACCATCTGGGCAGACGGACAGCTGATCTCCGCACCGAGACTGGATGATATCCAGTGTGCATATGCGGGAATTGCAGGCTTGCTGGAAGCGAAAGCGGAAAGTCATATCAATATGATGTGTTGTTTCGATAACGAAGAAGTCGGCAGTACGACCCGTCAGGGAGCGCATTCGGATTTCTTAATCAATACCATCACGCGTATTCTGCGCAGTCTGGGAAAAGCGGATGAGACGGAAGAAATCATCAGCCGTTCCTTTATGGTCAGTGCGGACAATGCCCAGGCGGTTCATCCGAATCATCCGGAATTAACGGATGCGACGACGAAAGCGTATGTCAACGGGGGCATTACGATTAAGATGAATGCCAACCAGAGTTATACGACGGATGGTTTCAGCAATGCGGTATTCCAGGCCATCTGTGAAAAATGCAACGTACCGTACCAGCAATACGTAAACCGTTCCGATTTGCGCGGAGGAAGAACGTTAGGTAATATTTCGAACAGTAACGTATCGGTGAACAGCGTGGATATCGGCTTGCCGCAATGGGCAATGCACAGCTGTTACGAAACGGCGGGATGCAAGGATACGGAAGATGCGGTAACGGCATTAACGTGTTATTTCAATACGGACATTGACATTGTCGGTAACATTGCAGAATTAAAATAGGAGTCGTAATTACGACTC
>JABUSI010000234.1 GCA_021442745.1 Erysipelotrichaceae bacterium
CCGGTATATATGGCCGGTCTTGACGTAACCGAGAAAGCATTGGTTACGGCACCGGATGTACAACGTATTAAGGAAATCGGCAATCCGGTCAGTGAAATCGTATGGAAATGGCTGGAATTCTTCTATCAGTTCCACAAATCCATCGGGTATGAAGGTGCACCGATGCACGATGCCTGTGCCGTTATGGTTCTGATTCATCCGGAACTGTTTGAGTTAAAAGACATGTATGTCAAAGTCGATCTGCAGGGAGAATTCACCCGCGGACAGACCGTCGGCGATTACTATGGCGTAACCGGCAAGAAACCGAACGCTACCTGCTTAATGAACATTGACCGTCAGAAATTCATCGATTATATGGTCGAATACATTGAAGCCTATACGGAGGGAACACTATGAACCAAGTCGTATTATTCCTGAAAGATCCGAAAGCTGCGGAAAACTACACAGGCAAGTTCTCCGTAACTACCTTACCGGAAGCCAAAGAACCGGTAACCGTTATTGTTGACGGACCGTTAACCGAATTAGCAGCTCTGCTACAGACAAAATATACCTATCGTAACATCATTAAGGAAATTCTGTTTGTCGGCGGATCCGCAACCTGCGGTGACGTCACACCATGTGCAGAAAAGAACGTATACGACGATGCCTATGCCGCAAAATACGTATTCAACAGTGAGATTCCGATTACGGTATTCCCTCTGGACGTTACCAGAGACATTCAAAACCGTACCGTTCTTCCGTTTGAATACCTGATGAATCCGGACAAGTTTGAAACCGAAGAATGTGGTATGTACGTTGAAACCCGTTCCGAACTTTGCTTCGGCAAAACCGTATGCGACATCTTATCCGATGCACAGTTTCCGAAACATAACTGCAAGATGGTTAAAAAGATTAAATAATGTAAGAAAGCTATCCCGGCGGATAGCTTTTTCTTTATACTTTTTCACCACTCATGGAATCCAGTTTGTCCAGATTGACACGATAATATACATGTTTTCCATACTTTTCCGTAATCAGTAATTCCGGATTGATCTTGTTCAGCACACTCTTAAACAAGTAATACGTTTTGAACAGATTTTCCATCTGTTGTGTAGACATGCCTTTCTCTCCAAACAAGGATGCCTGAATCAGATAATCATACATCAAGCGCACATTCTCATCCGAAGATTCCTCAAAAGAGAATACCAGTTCCTTATACCTGTTCCAACGGTACAGTCTTTCTTGTAACGACTCTTCCAATACTTTCAAAGCGTTTTTAATCATCTGAAGCATCATAATCAGAAACGGTGTCAGATCGGCAAGATTGTTCCGGTCATTGCAGACGACAAACGCATCATAATACTCTTTTATATTTTCCTTGATTGTCTCAGATATCCGAAACGCAACCATAGGGTTCAGCGTTTCCATCAATCCGTAACTCAGAATCAATCTTCCCAACCGCCCGTTTCCATCATAAAACGGATGAATATATTCCAGCATGTAATGAAAAATACTGATTCGAAACAATTTTTCAACCGAATCGTCATTCAGGAAATTCAATGCGTATTCCATTGCGGAAATGATTTCTTTTTCCGGGTACAGTCCTTTGTGTATTACTTTTCCGGTTGCGCTGATCACTTCCGTACCTTCTTTTCGGAAAAATTCTCCATCGGGTGCATTGTCAGGGTCATCCGCAACAACTTCCTTCAATACGATTTCATCATACAGATTCCTGATATCTTTACAACAGGTAAATGTCAGTTTCTCATGTTCCAGTAATTTCAGATAGGTATTCACCAATCCCTCGAACCGAAGTTTCCTTTTCTTTTTTTCAGACTGTTTCTGAAGTATTTCCATTACTTCATCAATTTCTTTTC
>JABUSI010000288.1 GCA_021442745.1 Erysipelotrichaceae bacterium
TGGCAGAACTTTGTCTGGATATCAACACCTATAACGGTATCACTGACTATGAAGTGGAATACGAGGTTCATAAGGAACACGATGCACTGTCATCCTTCCAATACCTGTTATCTCTGGCAAACATTCCTTATCGGGTAAACAAAATATCCAAAGTAAAACGCTGCCGACAAACAATAAGAGACCGGGATTAATGTCCCGGTCTCTTTTATAATTCTTCTTTATCAACAATCCGGATATACGGATCATTCACCCAATGCAGCAGTTCTTTTCCGTTCGCACCCTCAATAACACAGATTATATGAAAGTCTTCCGTAAGATGAGATAACTTGTGTTTCCATAGAATCAGTTCCCCTAATGCCATTTTTAACTCCGCATTGTTCTTGGTACGTATCGACATCGGCAGGTAAAGATCCACAAAACGGCTCGTGACGTTCACACAGGCATAATTGCTGCCGCTGACCGGAAGAATCGCTTCATCACGAAGAATCAGTTTCGTAATGGCTTCATTTCGTTTCATTTCCGTTTTATTGTAGGCGTAATCCTGAATATCTTTCTGTATCCGGCATACTTTCGCATACATCAGATCCCTGTCGAAATACGTTTCATCCACGTACACACCATTCATTGTCGCTGCCCAGTAGTTGATTCCGACTTCTTTTGCCTGTTCAAGAATTTCATCCGTCACATCCTGTTCCCCGTTATCCACATAAACGTAACTTTCAATGTTCGGTGAAATGTTGTTGGACAAGGATTTCAATAAAATCGGCTCATTAAAGAATAAAACATTCGTAATCAATAAGGAGTGAATCTTATGATTCGTGGAATCGGCATATTTACCGATAAACTTCTGCAGTCCCTGCTTGGTGTCACATCCGTTCTGATTCTTAAACGTTCTCCACATCTGATCCAGAACCATGTGATAGGATGCCGCATACTTCCCATAACCCACAATACCGCGAACCATGTTGTTGGCAACCGACATCCAGCTGTAAAAGAAGACGTAATCTCCTTTTTTCAGCTCCCGGATATTCGTCTGAGAGGATGGACGCCAGAAATTAATCGTTTGTAAACCGTTCAGCCGGAAATATTCCATCATCTCCTGATCGGCATTATAGATAATCGATGACATACGCACCCTCCTTTCTTTGAATTTTTAACTTTTAGAATAATCCGAAAATCTTACCGTTATTTACACCGATGGATTCGGCAGCCGGTTTCTTTGGTAAACCCGGCATTGTCATAACCTTACCGGTTAACGCAACCACAAATCCGGCACCGGCAGAAATACGCAATTCACGGACGGTAACGGTGAATCCCTTTGGAGCACCTACCACTTTATCATCATCCGTAATGGAGTTTGGTGTCTTTGCCATACACACCGGCATCTTATCCCAACCGTGACGTTTGAAGGTTTCCAGCTGTTCTTTTGCCTCATCGGTAAATACGACATCTTTTCCACCATAGACTTTTGTAACGATGTGTGTAATCTTTTCTTCGATGGTTTCATTAACGTCATACATGAATTCCAGTTTGGAATCCTGTTCGCACAGCTTTACGATTGTCTTTGCCAGATCGGTCATACCGTTTCCGCCGTCAGCCCAGCCTTTCGCTACGACAACGTCATATCCGCGTTCTGCACACAAATCCATAACACATTGAACTTCCGCATCCGTATCCAGATAGAAATGGTTCATCGCAATCACAAACGGAACACCGAATCTCTTCAACGTATCCACATGCTTTTCCACGTTGGCGAAACCTTTCTTAATAGCTTCTACATTTTCTGTCTTCAGATCGTTCTTATCCATACCGCCATGCAGTTTCAATGCCCGTACCGTAACAACCAGAACAAC
>JABUSI010000300.1 GCA_021442745.1 Erysipelotrichaceae bacterium
ACGTTTTCAATCAGTTTCTGCACGTCTTCCGAACCCGGGTTCAGATAGTATCTGCCATCCACCAGAAACAGATTCTTCTCTTTTAACTTGCTGTCATTGACCCATTTCCGGATGATGTTATTGGACGGTAAACTCTTGATTTCTTCTTTTTTATAACTGCGGAACGGATTGATCCACGCTTCCACGTCAATGGAACGGGTATTCGCTTCTTCCACAATAATCGCTAACGGATCGTAGCCCGGATTCTTACCGATTTTACCGGCACAATAGGAACTGAACGCATAATATTCACTTGGCCAGATGGCATCCGTAAACATCGATACATGCAGGTACAAGCGGTTGATTTCCAGCGATTCCAGATTATCAAACATCGCCGATACGCTGTTTTTAAACGACTCCTCCTGCTTGTTTCTGAACAGATCGGCATAATCCAGATACGAGAACCATACCGCCTGAATCTTGATGGTACTATCCAGATTGACGTTAATCTCTTCCCAGGACTGCTTGCATCCCGTGAAAAGAGAAAGACACAGCAACACAATCAATAACTTCTTCATACGGTTCCACCCCGCTTTCGTTGTTCCAGCACAATCGACAATACGGAAATATCAGCAGGGTTGACACCGGAAATCCGGCTTGCCTGTCCCACGGTCAGAGGACGCACCTGCTGCAGTTTCTGACGTGCCTCCAGTGACAACTGATCAATGGCGTTATAATCCAGATCTTCCGGTAACACCAGCCGTTCCAGCGACTGCAGATGCTTCGCTTCCCGCTTTGCCTTTTCGATATATCCTTCGTATTTAATCTCAATTTCCGCCTGACGATACAATGTATCCTCTTCTTCCCATCCCCACATCTTCGCAAAATCCTTGATTTCAATATGCGGACGACGGATGATTTCATACCCGCTGCAGCCTTCCTGCAACGGTTCGTATCCGTGTAAAACCAATATTTCATTTTCTTTACTCTTCGGTGTCAGCCGGATGTCTTTCAGATCCTCTTTTAACTTACACAAGCGATTCATTTTGTCCTGATACTTCTGATACCGGCCATCATCAATCAGACCGACTTCATGTCCGTATTCCACTAGCCGCTGGTCGGCATTGTCATGCCGTAACAACAACCGGTATTCCGCCCGGCTGGTTAACAACCGATACGGTTCTTTTGTCCCTTTGGTTACCAGATCGTCAATCATAACACCGATATACGCTTCATCCCGCTTCAGAATCAACGGGGACTTTCCTCTTAATTTCTGACAGACGTTAATACCCGCAATCAGTCCTTGTCCGGCTGCTTCTTCATACCCGCTGGTACCGTTAATCTGACCCGCACAGAACAAGCCGTCAATCAATTTTGTTTCCAGACTCGGTTTCAACTGCAACGGATCAATCGCATCGTATTCAATCGCATACGCATATTTCACAATGGTACAGTTTTCCAGTCCCGGCAAGGAATGCACCATCTTTTCCTGTACGTTTCGCGGTAACGACGTACTGAATCCCTGTACATACGTTGTCGGTAACTGTAAGGATTCCGGTTCCAGAAACAACTGATGCCGCTCTTTATCTTTGAACCGTACCAGTTTATCCTCAATGGAAGGACAATACCGCGGTCCCACTCCCTTGACGACACCGGAATACATACTGGACCGATGCAAGTTATCCAATATAAATTTATGGGTTGCCTCATTGGTGTAAATGAGATAACACGGAACCTGTTTCTCATACGGAATCACTTCCGTTGTCGTATCAGAGAACGTATACGGTTCTTCCGATCCCCGTTCCAGCTGTGCTTTCGAGAAATCAATCGTTTCCGTCAGTACTCTTGGCGGTGT
>JABUSI010000045.1 GCA_021442745.1 Erysipelotrichaceae bacterium
ATATTTTGCTCGAAAGTATCCGGATTGATGTTATGTTTTTCCAGTTTCTTCAAAAGCAGTTTCAGATAACCGTTTAGAAATGTCTGTAAATCCATAGGTACCAGCGTACCGTCCATGTCAAATAGTATTGCCTGATACTTCATATTCAATGACAACCGTCTTCACCGCATACCATACCCTGCGGTTCAAAAGAACATCCGTCTTCCCCACACGTCATTCCGAAAGGTGCAGACAGTTCTTTTGCAAACAACTGACGGTATTGTTCAACGGTTTGTTCCCCTTCTATCTTTTCTCCGTCAAGAAACATCGTCGGTATGGAATGTACGTCACAATTCTTGCGTACTTCCCAGGCTTCATCGGCATCTTTTCTGAAAATGTGCTGCAGTAATGCCTGTTCAAAGTCTGCGGTATCAAAACCGCATCGTTCCGCAACTTCTTTCAAGACTTCCAGTTCACCGATATCTTTTTCCTCCACATAGAAAATTGTAAAGACAGCATCGTTATATTCTTCCCATTTCCCATGCTTTTTCGCGTAAAAGAAACCTTCAAATGCCAGTGTAGTGTACGGATGAGGAGAAATCCAAGGCAATTTCATTTCCACACCTAAGGCTTCCGCTTCCGGCTTAATCACGTTTTCAAATCGCTGCAGACGCATTTCATCATGCATCGGATCCACTTTCGGTGTCGGCTCGCGGCGTAATTCAAACGGATGGTACTCCAGTTCTACATCAATGTCCAGGCCGTCTAATGCCTGTTTCAGAGCGTGATGATTAATGTAACAAAACGGGCATACATAGTCGGAATAAATTTCTAATTTCATATCATTCTTCCTCCTGCTTCTATAAGTATACTATATTTATGTTTTTGTGTATAATACACATGAGGTGATGCGATATGGGAAAACTTTGGACTGCAATCAAGTTCTTTTTCTTTTACGGTATGTTTTTGTTCGGAATGTTTTTTATCAATACTGTGGCGTTCACAGAGGCAAGTGAAATATCCGTTATAGTAATACTCGCTCTGTTTGCCGGGTTGATGATTTATTTCGGATATCGCTGGTTATACAAAAATGTACCGAACAAGGTGTTCAAAGTATGCATGTATCTTGGCAGTGTGTTTTACGGTTTCATTGTATTCATCGGGTTGCTCAGTTTTATCAACAGCTGGGGTACGGACACGAAAGATTTACTGTATATCGCAAGTTTTGCAATTGTTGGCGGTGCGATGGTATATCTTGGAGTGAAAGGCAATGAAAAGAACAATTAGCTTGTTTTTCACGTTATTACTGCTTTGCGCCGGGTGTCAGCAGATTCCGGATGAAACAGAACCGGAACTGTCCGTTTCGGATAAACTGGAAGAAGCACAATACGTACGTTATGTATATTGTGGCAACGGAAGTGTAAATACGGTATATCTTTACCAATCAGGGCTTCGGTCATTTCATATTTATTGCGGTGATAAGATTGTTTCCGTCGGATATCGTAACAGGGAACTATCGGATGATATTGTATATGTATACGGCGATTCCTGCTTCGATGAAGCGTTGTATCAGGATTACCGGAGTACGTTACAGGAATTGGAGATTTCGGAAGAGGATTTTCTTGCCTTTCTGAAGGAAATGCACGAAGCATCCGTCCTGCCTGAACCGTTTCTTCAGTTCAGTGAACAGTTTGCGCAATGGGATACGGAAGAAAGTAAAACGGTACTGACGTTTGAAGATGCCGTATTTATCGCTGTATACACAGACAAACTGGAAGTATTACGGTTTTATAAAGATTCTACGGAAGTGGAAATATATCCTTCCTTTGATACTTCCGGGGA
>JABUSI010000103.1 GCA_021442745.1 Erysipelotrichaceae bacterium
CCGATTCCCCGTACGTTACAGTTATCTTTGATCGGAGTGCGGTCGTTGAGTCAGATTCAGACTCCGCCGAATAACCGGATGCCGGTACAGACATACGTGATAGAGAAAAGTGAAACGCTGATGCGGGAAGTGATTCAAAGAGAACTGGCCAGAAACGGACAGGTATTCTATCTTCACAACAATACCCAGACCATTTATCAGGCGGCGAAACGGATACAACAACTGGTTCCGCAGGCTACGATTGCGGTAGCGCATGGTAAGATGGCGAAGGAAGAAATGGAAGACGTGATGATCCGGTTTACGGAGAACGAATACAACATTCTGGTCTGTACGACCATCATTGAAACGGGTATCGATATTCCGAATGCGAATACGATTCTGGTCGATTATGCGGATCGGTTCGGATTGTCGCAGCTGTATCAGATCAAGGGTCGTGTCGGAAGAAGTGACAGGTTAGCCTATGCGTATCTGATGTATGATGCGAATCAGAATTTATCAGAAACGGCATCGAAGCGTCTGAATGCGATTAAGGACTTTACGGAGCTGGGAAGCGGATATAAGATTGCGATGCGGGATCTGGCAATTCGTGGTGCCGGTGACCTGTTAGGGGCGAAACAGGCAGGATTTATCAATACGGTCGGAATGGATCTGTATATTGAAATGCTGCATGATGCCATTGCCCGTAAAAGAGGATTACCGGTGGAGAATCATGAAGCGGTACAGAAGAAAGCATCCATCAAAGTGGATGGTTACGTGCCGGAGAAATACGCACCCGAGGATTATGAAAAAATCCGCTTGTATCAGCGGATTGAGAAAGCGAAGACAGTACAGGAACTGGCTGCACTGGAACAGGAAATTACAGACTGTTACGGGCAGAATCCGAAAAGTGTACAGTTGTTGTTTGATAAACGCCGGATGGAAGTACTGGTGGATACGCCGAAGATTTCCAGGTTTGAGGAAACAAAAACGGAAGCACTGTTGTATCTTTCCCCTCTGTGGGCGCAGGATATCGACGGTATGGACTTATTTATGAAACTGACCGATTACTCCCGGGACGTTAAATTCAAGCAGGAGAAAGGCGTATTACAGTTACGAGTGTCCAAGAAACTGGACTGGATCAAGATGTGCTGTGATATTGTGGAATTACTGGATACTGTAAAAAGAAAGTAAGGATATCTTATAAGGATATCCTTTTTTGTTAAAAAGTAGAGATAAACTTTTTATATGAGACTGTGTATGAGACGACAACAGGATATAAAGAGGTTGTGAAAGCGAGGTAATACATGACAGTATTTACGAAAGTACATGATAAGTTTAAAAAAGAATATATTGCAGAATTTGAGTTGTTGCCGGACAGTAAGGTTACGGAAACAAAGTATCCGAATTTAAAACTGACAGATAAAGTGAACCTGGTACGGATCCTGGATACCGATAAGAATCCGGTTGATGGTTCCAACCTGCATCTTCTGATTGACGGTTCACATTCAATGATCTCCGGAAACAAGCTGGTGTTAAAGGGTAAAAAACATTATCAGGATTTCCTGAAAGAAAATTTCCCTGACGGCATTCCGAATGATTTCCCGTTTTTTGAGAATATCGATGATGCACTGAAAGACAGCTGTGACAAAATCATGTGGTACCTGGTTCTGAGAAATCTGTATGAAAACTGTTTGTTTACAGAGATGACAAGTGCCGAGGTTGAACTGGCAGAGCGGCTGGCGGATAATAATTAAAAGAGAGTAAGCAGTGAAATCCGATGGGGTTTTGCTGCTTTTTTATATAAAAACGACCCGATAAACGGACAAAAAAGA
>JABUSI010000384.1 GCA_021442745.1 Erysipelotrichaceae bacterium
ATGGTGGATGCTAAGGGACTCGAACCCCTGACCCCTTCCACGTCAAGGAAGTGCTCTCCCAGCTGAGCTAAGCATCCGTGGTGCCGGATATAGGATTTGAACCTACGACCTACTCATTACGAATGAGTTGCACTACCCCTGTGCTAATCCGGCATCGCGTATTTGCATTGCTTATCTATTGTAGCATAAAAAACCGTTTTGTCTACTTATTTGATGAAATCACTAACTCTTTATATCCTGTTTTTTCATCAAACTGACGTGTCAGCGTTACACTTTCCAGTTCCGCCAGCACAATTTCCGCCGTCGTACCGACAATACAACCCTCTTTCAGATGCCCCCCGACGGTCGTTCCGGTAACGTCCGAGGCGGAAATGTGAAAGTGGACGCCGTTTTCACTCACCGTACCCGTCAGAGAAACAATCTCCCGGTCATTGTTATCCTGAAAATATACTTCTCCTCCCGCCATCCGCAGGGAAATCTGTGTCAGACACCCTACACAACAGATGACACAGGCACTCGTAATACGATTTGTCTGACAATACTCCCGGATTCCTGTTTTCAGATCCGTTCCTTCGGTCAACCGAAATACATGTTCCTTCATCACTCATCACCGACCCCATTATACAGGAAAAAAGACCTCATGGCGGAGGTCTTTTAACACATTTTTTATACTGAGAAGGGGGAAAAATACTACTCAGCCTTTTGGCAAGTATAGAATAGCATTCTTATGTGAAATACATGTGAATTATTTATAAATGTGTTTCTTAAGGTTTTCCGAACAACTTTCCGTATAGAAAAAACGGAGGTGATTCCATGTTATTCGCTATTTTCACCGGCACCGTCATCGGTACACTCAGTTCCTTATGGATTCAGAAAACCTGTCACATTTCCCCCTACAAGACACCGAAACTCTTCCACAGCTGCAAATCCTGCACAAAATGGTACGTCCGGTTCCCCGTCACCCGCTGGTTTGTCTGCCACAACCGCTGTATGGACCCCATTCCGTTTTTCTGCAACGAATTCTTCCATATACTCTCTTTCTGTATCTTATCAGGATATTCCCTTCCTACAGGCTTACGATTGCTGTATATGGCCTTTCTATCCGTAAACATCACCCTCGCATCCATCGATTACCACACCCGGACACTCCCGCTGTATATGGTATGTCTGAACGCTCTGTTCTGTATCCTGTTAACCAAACAGACTCTGACAGCTGTTCCTTTCAGTCTTCTTGTCATCCTGCCCGTATGGTTGATTTCCCTGTACAAAGACTGCATCGGAACCGGCGACATCCTCGTTTTACTGTCCTATGCGATTCTATTCCCGATTCCCCGTTTTTTTGTGTTGCTCGGGTTGTCCTGCCTGTTTTGCGGTATCTTCATTCTCTGGCAACACAAAAGAAACGAAGAGCATTCTTCGTTTCCCTTTTTACCGTCACTTGTGTTAGCTATGGAGATTGTATTATTTGTATAATTCGGAATCGGGAATCGAATCGACGGTTTCGATTGCCGTTTTCATCTTTCCCGGTGTAATGTGACAATAACCGTCCGGATTTTTTACCAGATATTTCTGATGATACTCTTCCGCATCGTAGAAATTCACCAGTTCACACACTTCAATACAGAAGACATCCGTCTTCTTTTTTTCTTCGTTACACATATATTCGATGATTCGTCTTGTCTTATCATCCGTATAATACAGACCCGCCTGATACTGCGTACCGATATCATGTCCCTGTTTATTGGTTACTGTCGGATCCACCACATGGAAATACGCATGCAGAATCGTCTCCGTATTCAC
>JABUSI010000150.1 GCA_021442745.1 Erysipelotrichaceae bacterium
GATTAACAAACATGCCGGCAAGAATGCCGGCATTTCTTTATTCTTTCCATTTTACGGTAATGATGGTTCCCTTGTCCGGTTCGCTTTCCAGAGACAGCTCTCCGTCCGTAACCGTACAGATGTGTTTGACAATGGCCAGTCCCAGACCGGTACCGCCTAATTGTTTTGACCGGCTTTTATCTACCCGATAGAACCGTTCAAACACCCTGTCCTGATGTTCCCTGGCAATTCCGATGCCGGTATCCTGTACTTCAAACACTACCATACCTTCTGCTTTTTTGATTCTTACGTACACAAAACCGTATGGCTTGTTGTAGCGGATGGCATTCTGAATCAGGTTATACACCAGTTCCTGTGCCAGTTCCTTTCCGATCCGTACGTTTGCGCAAGGTATTCCCTGATACTGAATCGTAATATGATTCTTCTGTGCCTGCAGACGCAGCATTTCCACGCTCTCTTCGGCAATGTCCGAAAGATTTACGATTTCCTGCATGTCTTTTACATTTCCGCTGTCCAGTTCGGATAATTTGATAATATCGTTAATCAATGACAACAATCTGGCTGCACTTTTCCGGATTTCCCCGCTGAAATGCTTCATATCCTTTTCGTTTGCCATACCGGATTCCATCAGTTCGGCATACCCCGATATTGCCGTCAGAGGTGTTTTCAGTTCGTGAGAGACGTTTGCGGTAAATTCCTGCCGGATATTGGCAGACTGTAAAATCTGCTCATGCTGCGACTGAATCTTAGTCGCAAACGGTACCAGTTCCGGATAGACCTCGGAAGTAATGTGATCCAGTTCTCCGGCCATTTCTTCAATCGGCTTTACGATATCCGTCGTCAGATACTGCGACAGGATAAAACAGATTCCCGCCAGCAAAAGTACCATCACGCACACACCCGGTAAGGTTGACATAAATACCGATATAACACTGTGTGCCTCCTTACCGACACGAAGTATCGTATTGTCATCCAGAACCTGTGCATAATAAAACCACGTAGCGGATAGCGTATCCGATTTCCGCATTCCTTTTCCGAACCCGTATTCCACGGCATCCCGGACTTCCGGACGGCCCAGATGGTTTTCCATTGTCTGGGCATCCCCGACGGAATCGAAAAGGACTTCCCCGTTATTCTGAATCAGGGTAATACGGAAATCCACGGTTGTTTTTTCATAATTGCCTTCTTCGATTAACAACCCCGCAACCGCCTGTAAATCGGAAAATACCTGTCGCTGCAATTGCGTATAGAATACCGATGTCATCACAACCGTTGTAATCACAATAGAGAAAATGGCGATTTCAAACAACCGCCTGTTTATTTTCTTTCTCATTCCATCTTATACCCCACATTCCGTACCGTCACGATGAAGCTTCCGGAATTTTTCAGTTTCTTCCGCAACGTATTGACATGCATATCAATCGTCCGGGTTTCCCCGACGAAATCCGAATCCCATACCGTACACATCATCATTTCCCGCGTTAATACGATACCGATGTTCGACAGAAACATCCGTAACAGTTCGTATTCCTTGAACGTTAACTCTATCGGTTGTTCATCCACCAGACACATCCGCCGTTCCTGATCGAGCATAATGTTTTTATACTTCAGTACAACGTCATCACTCATCGGTTTCAGACGGCGTAATATTGCCTTCACCCGCGATATCAGTTCCATAACTCCGAACGGTTTGGTGATATAATCATCCGCCCCCTGGTCCAGTCCTTTCACGGTATCCATTTCCGAAGACTTCGCCGTTACCATAATCACAGGAATCGTTTTCGTTGACGGGTTATCAC
>JABUSI010000254.1 GCA_021442745.1 Erysipelotrichaceae bacterium
CCGATTTCCGATGAAGATCTGGTAGCGTATGCCAACCGTTACAGCGAAGACTGGGACAAGTACGGAATCACGATGTTTGAGATTGATATGTTTCTTTCTGTGATGTATTTTCTGGAACATAAGGCGGATATCGTCCTGTATGAAGTCGGTTTAGGGGGAGAACTGGACGCTACGAATATTATTGACCCGCTGGTATCGGTAATTACCACCATCGGGTATGACCACATGGATTATCTCGGGAATACGATTGAGGAAATTGCGGGTGCGAAAGCGGGTATTATCAAACCGAATCGTCCGCTGATTACCCATGAGAGGAAAAGCAGCTGTCTGCAGGTATTTGAGAATACGTGTAAACGGACAAATTCCCCGATGATTCTTGTACAGGATGCCCTGGATGTGCAGACGAAGGGGACCGTTTCGTTCCGTTACGGGGAATTCGGACTCATGCATCTGCAATCGTCGGCTTTGTATCAGGTGGATAATGCGTGCAATGCGCTGGAATGCGTCGGAATCTTACGGAAAGCCGGGTATCGGATCAGTAATGCCCAGGCGGTATCCGGAATTGAACACAGTATGTGGAAAGGCCGGTTTGAACATGTGGACTGGCCGGGATGTGACGTCTGGATGGATGGTGCTCACAACGAACACGGGATGCAGGCATTGACAAAGACATTGAAAAATCTGAATCGTCCGATGACGATTGTGTTTACGGCCCTGCGGGATAAAGAAACGGACAAAATGCTGGAAATGCTGCTGCAGGTCAGTGATGACGTGATTGTCACCGAATTTGCGTTTTACCGGGCAAAGAAAGCGCAGGATCTGGCAAAAGACTATCCGGTAAAGGTAATGGAAAACTGGGAAGAAGCCATTGAAACGGCACTTAACAACAACCCGGGGACAGTCATCATTACCGGTTCGCTGTACTTTATCAGTGATGTCCGGTTGTGGTTCAAACAAAAGGGGGTATTGCGATGATTGTTGCACAGATTGTCTGTTTTATCGCGATAATTGTGCTGGGATTTGTGTGTTTTAAATCAACCCCGTTCCGTCTTCAGACCCGTCAGATGACGCTGGTATCGATGTTTCTGGTGCTGGCACTGGTACTTTCCTATTTTTCCGTCATGTTAGGGTTGTTCGGCTTTCCGACGATGAAAATCGGGTTTGCGCAACTGCCGCTGATGTTAACCGGGGTGTTTTTCGGACCGGGGTATGCGTTTATCGGCGGGCTTTTGTATGACGTGCTGGGATTGATAGTAACTCCGACGAGCATGCCGTTTTTAGGCTTTACGTTAGGCAACATTCTGGTCTGTGTATTGCCGGGACTCTGGACATGGTTTACGCCAATCAGGGACTATAAACGGCTGGGAACACTGATTGCCGTTTTGTGTGCGGCAATCCTGTGTGTCAGTCTGGTGTATCTTTGGACGTATACGTACAGGGAAGCGTTTGCGGAAAAGTTCATGGCATTGACCGATCCGCAGAGAATAGCGATTACCGTCGGATTATCGGGTATCGTGATTGCCGTGCCGGTATTCATGCAGTTTGCGATCCGGAAGCAGAAACCGGAACACCGGGATGCGATGATGAACTGGTTTGTGTGTGTCTTTCTGGTTGAGGTACTTGTAAACCTGTGTCTGACACCGTTGTGGCTGAAAATTATGTATCAGATCCCGTACATGCTGAATTTCTTCGTACGGGTTTTAAAGAATATCGTCATGATTCCGTTACATACCCTGCTGGGTATCGTCGTAATCCGGGCGGTTTCCCGTTTTATCCCGAAGGAG
>JABUSI010000374.1 GCA_021442745.1 Erysipelotrichaceae bacterium
AAAATATCAGTTATGAGTTTGAAACCGGTAAAATCTATGCGATCAAGGGAAAGAGCGGCAGCGGAAAGACAACCTTGCTGTCATTGATCAGCGGATTGGAAAAGTGCAGCGAAGGTGACATTCTGTACGAAGGAAAGAGTCTGAAACAGATGAATCTGGACACATACCGGAATTCCTGTATCGGAATTGTGTTTCAGAGTTATAACCTGTTACCGTATCTGACGGCTCTGGAAAACATTCAGTTATCCATGGATATTACCACGGAAAAGATTACCGATAAGAAACAGAAAGCACTGGAACTGATGAAATCCGTCGGGTTACCGGAATCGTTTGCGAACCGGAAAATCCTGAAATTATCCGGTGGAGAACAACAACGGATTGCGATTGCGAGAAGTCTGGCATACGATGCCAAGGTGATCATTGCGGATGAACCGACGGGAAACCTGGATAAGGAAACCGAAGCGGAAATCATGGAAATCTTTAAGACTCTTGCCAAAGAGCACAACAAGTGCATCATCATTGTTACCCATTCCGATAACGTCAGCGACAAAGCGGACGTCATCTATGAGTTAAAACCGGCCGACAACAATCTTCCTGCATAAATATGTACCCCTAATCCCAAACAGCCGGGGAGATTGTTTCGATAAGACCCATACATTGTATGGGTCTTTTGTGTTCTTTGTGGTAGAATAGTCGCGTGAGGTGCGAGTATGACAAATATTTACAAGGGAACCATTATCTATTCCGTCAATCGGGAAACGTTATCCGTCAACGAAGACAGTTATCTTATCGTGGAAGACGGTTTTGTGAAAGAAATTACCGGAATACTTCCGGAAGAATACAAAACTGCGGAAGTTACGGATTACGGAAAAAAACTGATTATTCCGGCTTTTTCGGATTTACACATTCATGCAGCCCAGTATGTACAACGGGGTATCGGTATGGATAAACTGCTGTTTGACTGGCTGAACGATTATACGTTCCCGCAGGAATCCAACTTCAAGGATATGACGTATGCGAAAACCATCTACGACCAGCTGGTAAACGATATGATCAAGCACGGTACGTTCCATGCGTCATTGTTTACGACGATTCATTACGATGCGTCCGATTACCTGTTTCAGAAGTTTAACGAAAAGGGATTGTACGGATACATCGGTAAGGTCAATATGGATATGAATTCACCGGAATTCTTATGTGAAGATACGGAAGAATCCTTACGGGAAACGGAACGGTTTGTGAAGGAACATCTGGGATACCGGACGGTAAAACCGATTCTGACACCGCGGTTTGCGCCGACCTGCAGCGAAAAACTGATCAGGGGATTAGGAGAAATTGCCGGTAAATATCACGTCGGTTTACAGACGCACCTGGTAGAATCCATTGCGGAAAAAGAATGGACGCTGGAACTGTTTAAGAATTACCGCGCGGATGGTGAAATCTACGAAAAGAACGGTCTGGTACAGAACGGACCGGTTATTTTCGCTCATGTGATTTTCCCTTCCGAGCTGGATAAGGAAATCCTGAAGAAATATCATTGCGTATCCGTACATTGTCCGGAAGCAACCAACAACATCATTGCCGGTATTATGCCGGTACATGCCTTGCAGGATGAAGGGCTGGACGTTGCCATCGGAACGGATGTCGGCGGCGGGTCTTCCGTACAGGTATACCGCCAGATTGCCAGAGCGGCAAGACTGTCCAAGTTAAAAGAATTCTATGAACCTGAAGGAAACAAACAGGTATTGTTTGCGAATGCCTTCTATATGGCAACCAAG
>JABUSI010000096.1 GCA_021442745.1 Erysipelotrichaceae bacterium
GACACACTGTTTCCAGTAATCGTAATTGTGTCCCCAGTACTTCCGGTCCCGTTTCATCTCCGTCTTCAGAAGATTGTACAGTTCATCCAGTTTGGCGTTGACCGTCTTGGTACTCCAGGTATTCTTCAGATTCCAGCTCAACCGTTCCAGAAACGTCTTCCGGAACGAACTGTTCTGCATCAGACCCCGGAATATCGTCGTCGGATAATGCCAGTCGGTCATACCGCCGGCATTGGTCGTAAAGGTAAAGAAGTTGTTGGTCGGCCAGTAATAGGCACAGTCCAGGTCGTAGAAAATGTAATGGAACCTTCCGCCGTCGATATTCGGATTCGCAAACACCCGGCAGTTAACCATATCGTTGTTGGTACTCCAGATGATACCGATCCAGTAATCACACGCATTTTCCACATTAATCAGTGTCTTTACGAACTCATAGTTTTCTTTCCTGGACATATCATGCGAATTGATGAAGTTCACCAGCTTGTTGTACTTCTTCTTGTTGCCGGACTTGTACGTTCCGTCAATCCGCACGATATCGGTATTCGATTTGGTCGCTTCCACGTTATAGTGGTTCGCCACAAAATATTCATCCACCTTTTCCCGGATAAAATACACACCCCGGTACTTCCCGTTCATATACAGTACAACCGCTTTGTACGCCTGTACGTCCACATCCGTATATTCATCCATTAACGACGTTCCCATGATATCCCGGATGACCGCCTCGGATTCATCCTGGGAACCGGTACGCAGGACGAAATTCTGATAAATTGCACTATCCCGGTTATCAAAGATCGCCGATTCCACGTGTCCTGCTCCGTACTTTTTCCGGAACACCACTTCGTAACACTTCTTGGCTACCCCTCTGGCAGACCCTCCGAACAGCTGCAAACCCATCGGTTCGGAAAACCTGCTTTCGCCGTTTTCAATCAGTTCGATGTTACCCGCACCGACTTCATACCCTTCCGTCCAGGCATGGTTATGCAAAGCCGTCAGTTTGGACGGATCAATGGTAATCGACACAATCGGCAGGGTATGGTTCTGGTTCACAATGTACGTATACGTCTGTACCGCACTTTTGATCTTCCCGTCTTCCTTGCACATCACGGAAATGACCTTGTTTTTGGTCACCGTAATCGGTCCCTTATATACGGAAGAAGAGGCCGTTGGTTTGGCCCCGTTGGTTGTGTAATAAATTGTACCCGGTCCGTCAATGGTAATCGTTAACGAATCGACACCGTCTATTACCGTTGACGTCTGTGATACCACCGGTTTCGTACTTACTGCCACGCTTCCGCTTTTGTTGGCTTCCTTCGGTGTCGGTTCACTGTAATACTCAATCGCACCCTTATCGTTCTTCCCGATGCTGTATCCGTTCGGTAAATCCCCGACAAACAGCGAATCGACGACCTCATCACCCTTTGCCAGATAAATACCTTCCATATCCGACAGTTTAAACGGCAGATGAATGTAATTCTTGGTTGTAAACTTCGTATTGCCGCTGGCCATATATACCCGGCATTCACCCGGCTGCAGCATATCATCACCCAATGACACTTTCTGAATATTCTTGCTCGAATCACTCAGATAGTAGTCCGTTAAGGAAACTTCATGATTTGTGACGTTCTTGATTTCAATCCAGTCATAGTAGTTCCCGCCGTTCTGGGCAAGGTATTTGTAGTTGTTGTTCATTGCCTCGGAAATAATCAGTTCCGAATCCACCGTTAACGTTTCATGGAACGCCCGGATCCCTTCCGCCGTATTTTCATATCCCGG
>JABUSI010000179.1 GCA_021442745.1 Erysipelotrichaceae bacterium
TTATGCTTCTTTCTTTAGTTCTTTCTGTAAATCGTGATACGTAATCAGTTCGATGTTGTTATCCTTCACCCACTGTACGGTCCATGGGTCCATAGCCATTTCCAGATCCTTCATCCGTTCCAGAGACAAGGACGTATATTTCAGTAACTTCGCATCGCAATATCCCATATGCCCGATCAGCCAGCCGTATTCCAGCTGCTCATATTCTTCATGATGTTCCTTCAGCCATCCTAACGTATCCTTGTTCAGCTGACCTTCCGCAAAGAACGTCTTGTTCTGACTGACGCTGTTTTTATCCGTAAACATCTGCATGATCGGTGCCTGGATGTTAAACTTTTCCGTAAAGAACGTCGACGTATGCACACCGGACTCTTCACTGATCCGTTCCATCGCTTCGTTATACGATTCATGCGTAATTGAATGTCCGTGCAGATATCCCGGTTTCATCCCCGTATATTCCACAAACAAGTCATACTGCGCTTTTAATTCCTTATACACTTCTTCATACGGAAACATTTGACGTCTTCCTTCTTCCGTCTGCCAGCGAGGATCCTTAATCCGCACACCCGATTTGATAAACTCTCCGTTTTCATCCACCAGATGCGGAACCTCCTTCGGATTGCATACGGAAGGTCCTGCCACAATATTAAAGTCAATACCGAAACAACAATGCTCCCGTCCCTTCATCAGTTCACAAGCCTTCTTTGCGGACGGCATATTCATAAAGATCCCCGTATTCCGGATAATCCCCCTGTCCATCCCGTCAATGACACCATACGTAACGGCATCGGTAAACCCGTAATCATCACTCTGTACTAACAGTTTCATAGAATATACTCTCCTTTTTTTCAATACTGTCAAATATCTTCACTTTCATCTGATATTTGAATACCCCTTTTTATATATAAACAGGTTAAAGTGGTTCTGAAATTTCTGCACCTGTATATACCCCATGTTTAGAATGGCTCCACTGCGAATAAATGACAGAACCAAGCGTTGTATACCTTCTGTTCTTTATTTCGTGATATCGTATTTACTCCTCATCAGGAACTGTTACTGCCAAATCAACATATTCCTTCAACTTCATCTGCAACAGTTTCTTATCAATCAGTTTCAGATTATATTCAGAAACCATTGTCGGGGACAAACTACGACTAAGAGCGAATTCGACAACCTCATCATCCTTGCTTGCGCAAAGGATAACGCCAACGCTCGGATTTTCGTTTTCCTTTTTCACTTCTCGGTCAAGTGCCTCCAGATAAAGGTTTATCTTGCCAACATACTCCGGCTTGAACTCTCCGATTTTCAGTTCAAAAGCCACAAGACAGGAAAGTCCTCTATGATAAAACAGCAAGTCGATATAATAGTCATGTTTTCCGACCTGCACACGATACTCTTCTCCGATAAAAGTGAAGTCCTTACCGATTTCAAGAATAAAATCTTTCAGATTTCGTATTATGGACTTCTGCAAATCACGTTCAGAAATTGTTTCCGGCACATCAAGAAAATCAAGCACATAATGATCAAGGAAAACATTTCCGGTTATTCTTCTTGATTCTTCAATGGCAGGTGTCAATGGTTTCTGCGATAGCATATATCTTTCGTAGTAACCGCTGTCAATCTGTCGTTCCAGTTCTCTTTTGGAAAGACGCTCTTTAATGCACATATTCATATAAAATATGCGTTCATCCATGCTCTTACACGCAGACATAATTTTAAGATGGTTCGTCCAGCTCAATTGTGTCACCAGTGGTGACACTTTTTCATTATCC
>JABUSI010000074.1 GCA_021442745.1 Erysipelotrichaceae bacterium
ACACATATCATTGAACAGGTCAGTGACAACGGAGAGAAAATCAGTTCTACCCGTATCTGTGAATTGATTGAAAAAGGAAACATGGAAGAGGCTCAACGATTACTGGGAAGACCGTATACCATGAAAGGAATCGTTGTTCACGGACAGAAGAAAGGCAGAAAAATCGGATTTCCGACAGCGAATCTTGATGTCAACGATACGTACGTGTTGCCGGCGAAAGGCGTATATTATGCCATTGCGCTTATCAATGATGTATCGTATCCCTGTATGGTGAATTTCGGAATGAATCCGACGTTTAATCTGCAGGATCATATTTCGATGGAAGCGCATATAATCGGTTATAACGGGAATCTGTATGAACGGTCTCTGACAGTAAAACTGTACAGAAAACTGAGAGACGAGAAGAAATTCCGGTCCGTCGAAGAGTTGGTAACGCAACTTCAGAAAGACCGTGACTGTGTTTCTGCCTGGTTTGATGAATATACCGAAAAGAATTAACAACTTCCCGAAAACATGGTATAGTATTCGCAAGGAGTGTGTAGAAGTATGGCAAAAGAATATATCGTAATCAGCAATGAGGATTCCAAACAGGGAATGATTGCATTGTCAAAACACGTAATTGAAACAATTACACAGTATGCCGTGGAAGAAGAACATGACTTTGATCTTCCGGAAGAAAAAATGTTCCGTCGGCCGATCACCTGTGAAATTGTAGATAAAAAACTGGAAATAGTGTGTAACGTAAAAATCCGCTATGGCCTGAACGTTACAAAGTCATGCGAAGTGTTACAGAGTAAAATTGCCAGCGCATTGTCTTTGATGACCGATCTGGCTTGCAGCAAGATTGAAATCAACGTTGTCGGATTTATGTTTTAGGTAACAGCCGGGGTTATGATCCCGGCTTTTTCTTTGGTTTACAAAACAGTTAAAATAATGGTAAACTAATACAGTATACGGGGGATTTTGTATGACTACTGCAAAAAGACTGACACGTCATCAGCAAAGAGAAATCGTGATGACATGTCTGTATCAATATTTATTACGCGATATCGATCTGGATACGTTATTTGAAGATAATTTACAATTACACGATAAAGACTCCATTCCTTATATTGTAGAAACGACAGTGGAAACCATAAACAATATGGACGACTATATCGAACGAATAGACACGTACCTTACTGAATGGTCTTTTGACCGTTTAGGATACGTGGAAAAAGCAATATTACTGATGGCTACACATGAAATTCTTCATGACGGGGAAAAGAAAGTCGTATATGTGAACGAAGCCGTGGAATTAGCGAAAACGTATTGCGACGACGAAACGTACAAACTGATTAACGGCGTATTGGACCAACTATGAGTCAGGCCTGGACAGTCAGTGCCTTGAACGGCTATTTGAAATCAGTAATTGAAAACGATGGTTATCTTTCCCACGTCATACTGGAAGGGGAAATATCAAACTTTACCGCACATGTTTCCGGACATTGGTATTTTACCGTTAAAGATGACGCTTCCAGAATATCAGGAGTAATGTGGGCATCAGCGGCCAGATCGAACCGGTATTTTCCGAAAGACGGGGCAAAAGTACGGGTAACCGGAAGAGTATCGGTTTACCTTCCCAACGGGCAGTATCAGATTTATGCTACATCCATTCAGGAAGCCGGAATCGGTGACCTTTTTTTAGAATTTGAAAAAAGAAAACGAAAAATAGCAGAACTCGGATGGGCGGACCCTTCCCGTAAAAAACCAATACCGGCATATCCGATGAG
>JABUSI010000311.1 GCA_021442745.1 Erysipelotrichaceae bacterium
AGCAGATTGATTTATCAGAACATATATTCCCAGTTGAACAAAGAAAACAAGAATTTCAAGTGTTCACAGATTGATGAAAAACTGAAAAACCGTGATTTGATTTCGCCAATCGGATGGCTTGTTACGGCGTGCGTGGTGAATCAGGCGTATTTACTGAAAGAAAAGGTTACCAGTCCGCTGATGCAGTCGGAAGAGTCGTTGTATCGTCTGTATTTATCCGATATGGGTATGTTTACCTTCCAAAGCGGAATGAACGCCAAAATGTTTGTGACAAACAAAGAAAATGCACTGTCCGGTATCTATTATGAAAACTATGTATCCGTTGAATTGGTTGCGAGGGATTACAAGTTGTTTTACTGGAAAGGGAAAAGGGACAGTGAACTGGAGTTTCTTATCGATGTAAATTCGAACATCATTCCGATTGACGCGAAGAAAAACAAGGGTTCATTACATTCCGTACAGGAATTCAGAGCCCACAACAAGAAAGATATTGTTGTAAAAATTTCTAAAAATCAGTATGGTCTGGACAAAGAGAACTTCATACTGACCATTCCTTACTATTATTTCTCGTTTTTCCTGAATGAAGTCAAAGAGGAAGGAATCTGTATCTGAGAAAACAACAGGCATCTATTCGGATGCCTGTTGTTTTGTATCTTTCGCGTACCAACAGTGGACCAGACTGTGATAACCCAGTTCTTTCATGTCTTCGTAGCGGAAATTGTAGTTGGATTGGTTGTGCTTGCCGGTATAGAGATAGCGTGCCCATTGCTGAACATACAAGTCAATCTCATGCAGGGATTCATCCGTTGTCAATAATGGAAAATACCAGCGGCTCCAGGTAAGTTCGTGAGAGGAGGATGCTTCAAAGAACTTGCGGTTCATGGCTTTGAGAAAGGCTTTTACCGCTTGCCGGTTGGTTCTTCCTTTGCGGATCTGCCAGCGTTTGATGGAGCGGGCTCTGCGGCGGATTTTCATCTTGGTCTTCTCTTTGGTAACCGGGGAAATATCTACCGTACCGTTGCAGTATTGAATGCCTAAAAACGTCCACGGTTCTTTCGGCTTCGTGTATACTTCTTTTTTCGGATTGACCTGTAAACCGTGATTGGAAAGAGAGTCCTTGATAGTGGTTACACATTTTGTCAGTTCTTCTTCACTGTCCGCAAAGACGATAATATCATCGGAATATCTGGCATACGTGTAACTTTCCATCGTTTCGTCCAGGTCCATCAGATAGACGTTGGCAAGAAATACCGCAAACGGGGTGCCGGCCATAATTCCTTTCGGTTCGGTGATAATCGTGCCGTTATCGATGGCACGGGAATCTGTCAGAATATCTTCAAACAACTGATAGATTTCCGAATCAACGACTTTTTTTAATGTTTCCAGCATCTTGTCAACCGGAATGGAATTGAAGTAGTTGCTGATGTCGGCCTTGTAGGAATACATTTTACTGATGTGCGGGGTGGAAACAATCTTTTTCAGGGCTTTGATGACACCGGTGTGAATCCGGAAGGAAAACAGGTTATCGGAAAACACGGAGTCATAGTTGCGTACCAGCTGAAAGGTCAGCAGTTTGAAAATATAGTTTTCTTCCCGTGGATAAACGTAAACGGTACGTTTCTTTTCCGTACCTAATTTCCGGATCTGTTTCTTTTCCGGGATGGAAAACGAACCGCCTGCGATAAGTCGTTCTACAACGGGAAGATACTCTTCGTTTTCGATGTACGAACGCAAATCTTTCTCTTCCCATCGGGTCAGATGATTGT
>JABUSI010000340.1 GCA_021442745.1 Erysipelotrichaceae bacterium
TCGGTCATCAATGGACGATTACGCTGAAGAAATTATAAGAAGAAAATGTCGGTATAGCCGGCATTTTTTTTGATAAGGTAACTTTTCCGAAAGAAAAGAGGAGTTTGCATCTCCTCTTTCGTGGACAGAATTTTAAAATAAAAGTTATCGGAACAAATCAGAATGACTGCCTGTACGTACAAGTGACAGAATCGCTTCTTCTTCAGAGATTTCATAGAGTAAAAGCCAGTCCGGTTCTATATGACATTCATAGTAATTTCCGAATTCACCGTTTAATCTGTGATTTCGGTAGCTGCTTTCAAGAAGAATCCTATCGGACAGGGCTTCAATGACCTCGTATAAAGCGTTTAAATCTTTTCCTTGTTTTTTCGCAAGCTTGAGATCCTTTTTGAACTGATGGGTATATTTGATGGTGTAAATCAATCTTCCAGAGATTCCTTCAGTTCATCCATCGAATGATAACCTTTTACGGAAGTATCCTTCACGATAGAACCGCTTTGTTCCATGGCTGAGACGGTCGTTTCGTTTGGGATGTGAAGTTTCAGTTCAAACGGAATTCCGTTTTCCCGAATCACCTGCCGCAGGAAAATATTAATCGCCGTTGTCATTGTTAATCCGAGTTCTTCAAAAATCTTCTCTGCATTAGCTTTTACTTCTTTGTCTGTACGAATGTTAAGATTTGTTGTTTCCATATGAACTCCTTCATCCTTTCTATTCCAATAATAGTTTATAATGCATCTATTGTCAACACAATGTACACATTATAAACGAATTATTATACAAGAACGAAAAATTCTATCCACACAATTATTGATACAAAGATTAACGGCAAACTCCTGAAGAGAAAAACAAAAAAGGAAAAATGTGAATTTGCCCTCGTAAAACAGCTGGTAAAATGTGATAAACAGGGATAAACATATGGAATTTTGTGATTTTTGATATTTCGTCCGACAAATAATACAGCTTATAAGACAGACAAAGAACGCAGATAAGTAATAAAAAACAGGATTTCTCCTGTTTTTTGCATCTAAAAATCATTTTCCTGTAAGTTTGTGAATACCAGTTGTTCAAAATCCCGGAACGACGTGCATTTCTTTACTTCCTGGACAAAATCCTGTTCCGAGAACATCGCAATCAGAGATTCGTACAGATACCGGAAGGAACGTTTGTCGGCCTTGTTGATGGATAATAAGAAGACGATATTGACCACGCTGTTGTCCCATTTGATGCCTTCCTTGGAGATGGCAACGGCTACGCATGTTTTTACCGCATCCATTTCCATGGAGTGCGGAATGGCAATGTTGCCAAAGGCAGTGGTAGCAGCACTTTCTCTCTTGTAGACGTTGGCTTCAAAGTCGTCGTCAATGTAATTTTTCAGACGCATCTTATCGCACAGTAAAGAGAGAATCTGGGATTTATCGGAAAGATGGTCGTTGATAAAAAATAAGTCTTCTTCGAAATAGAAGTGGAAATTGTTACGTAACTTATAATTGGAATACGCATCCTGGTGATTGCTGATTCTCCGTTGCAGCATGTTGTACTGGGATTCCAGATTGAAGGATGTCATGTTGACGATATCATAGCCGTATTCGTCTTTGTAGATAAATTCATCTTTCAGCGGGATGACGGTAAAGATCATGACATGCTTGTGTTTTTCCAGACTGTCTTTGTTTTCCCTGAATTCTTCTTCGGAAGTGAAGCTGCCGATGATTTTGATCTGGTTGGAGAAGTTCAGTAACAGCTTGTTTAAGATGGTTGTGGA
>JABUSI010000053.1 GCA_021442745.1 Erysipelotrichaceae bacterium
GTTGCAGAGAACCGGATTTCCCCGAACATCGTAGAGAGTTCTTTTCCATACGGCACGTTTTCAAACACAAACGTCAGTACCGTATTTCCGTCATCGTCTTTTGTCACCTGTACCCGTTTGCAATTGATATCACCAAACGCACCTCCGGTATTCAGATCCGTCATCGGATGCGTTTCATCGGATGACATCGTCCCGTGATATCCCCACGGACTGGATGCCGTATAGATTCCGCCGATTACCGCATCGTTGTTGTAAACAAGATCTTCCGGCAACGTATACGTCATCGTTACGGTTGTATGCTGCTCATCCGCATACGGTACCAGTGTTTTCACAAACGGTGTCAGTTTGAAATCCACAATGTTCTGCCCGTTATCCAGATCAAAATTCTTCTTCGTATATCCTGTTGTTTCCCGTATTTCCACCAAATTTCTTGTTTCGGATATGCATGGGAAAATATACAGGGAATCCCCGGTATACAGTTTCGGCAGATGTCCGCTGACATACACACCATTTTCATACTTTGCCGGTGTATACGCACTGTACATATAACTGTCATACGACGCATATTTTTCTTTGACAACACCGTCTTCCATCTTTCTGATGGCTGCCACAAACCCATCAGGATCTTCATAAATACTCGGAATGTATTGTCCCGTTGTCTCGTTTTCATTATTGACGATAGTCTTACCCAGCGATACGGCATATTTATCCGTATCGGATTTCCACCATGCCGTATTTTTTATCACAACCGGATACACGTTTCCGACTATGCTGTTATCTTCTTTTACTTTCAGTTTCGTACTGAAGTCAATATTGTAACTTGCCCCGATCCGGATAAACTTCGTTGCCCGGAATTCAATCAGATAGCCGCAGCACGTCTTACCGGCCGCATGCAGTTGTTCCACCGATTCATAATATTCCAGATCCTCAATCTTCAGTGTATTCATCCGGTCAATGTCATACGTACCCTCCGGTTTGGCGGCATAGTAGTACGCAAACGTTCCGTACTTTTCAATACTGCCGCCCTTGTACTCCGGTTGTCCGATCTGCTGTTCAAATCCGTCAGGGTCAAACAGAACCAGGGTATCCAGCGCATAGAAATTATTTTCCGTAAATCCGGCCGGGGATACTACAAACCTACTGTAAACGGATACGTCTTTACCCGGTAACGCAACCAGACCACCGCTGTTTGCGCCCATAATGACGCCGTCCACTTCCGTCGAATACGCACCGTTGTAATTGAGGTACGTGGCGATAGCACCATTTATAGACAATCCGTTTCTGTACGTACACTTGTCTTCTCCTACCTGCAATACACCATCGACAACATCATAAGACTCATGAGAATATTCATGCAGTATGCTAAAAGGCTCATAAGCTGCCCTGTCGTAAGACTATCTGATATAATCATCTTTGCACCCAGCCAGCTAATGACCAAGATACAAGTATATACGGTAAGCTGCATAAGCGGTGCATTCCATGTGATAATTTTCTCTGCCTTAGTAAACATTTTATAGATATTGTTGCTTGCCTGAGTAAAACGCTTATTTTCATAATCCTCTCTGACATAAGCCTTTACCACACGAATTGCTGACACATTTTCCTGCACACTTGCGTTCAAATCATCGTATTTAGGGAAAATCTGCTTAAAATAGCGGGTTGCCTTAATCATGATAAACAGCAGACTGCCTCCTAATAAAATAACGGCAATTAAATAAACACTCGCCAACTTTGCATTAATTAAAAACATTATT
>JABUSI010000397.1 GCA_021442745.1 Erysipelotrichaceae bacterium
GTAATTGAAGGAAAGATGATTTCCATTGATTACGAAGGTGACGGACAGACCGCAACGATTCGCAAGTCCAATGAAATCGGAGATATTTCCGGTGATTACAATGACTACGGTAAAGAAGAAACGAATACAACGGAAAGCGGTATCGAGTACACCTACAAAGTCAGAACGACAATCTGGATGAATGATGATTACAGCTATTCCGCAACCTTCAATTACGACGTAACAACCGATGAAGTCATCGCATTGATGAAAACATTAAAATAATACGAAGACGGACAGTGAAGATTCACTGTCCGTTTTTATGTGTCAGAATGTGTATGGTTTCCTTGATATTCTGATGCCGGATGGTTGTGGCATCAAAGTGCATGAGTTCAAATTCCTTCTGCATAATCGGTCCGGCACAGAAAGCACTGATTAATGTTCCGATTCCTACCGGGCCTCCCAGTACATATCCTACCAGGGTGGCAATGCTTAACATGCAGATGCTGACAACACCGATCGGTATGTTTTTGAAAATCCGTTTCAGACCGACTAATAACGTATCTCTCGGTCCGCATCCCATGGCGGATGCCATATATAAATATTGTGTATACCCGATAATCACCAGTCCGATCAACATCAGCAGAATCGAACCGAATAAAGAAGAAGGGGTTTGTACGATATCTATATAATTGAAGAAATCCACGGATTTGCCGACCACGAAGGCATCGATGATCATCGCAACGCCGATGGTTTCACCCATGAAAATATCAATTCCCAGGATGGTTAACGCTACCGATATGGATGCCGTTCCGTATAAGATGCCGAAGGTATGCACAAATCCCATATTCAGAACATCCCAGGGAGAAACCCCGATGTTCGCTTTGATGGTCAGATAAATGCCGAATCCGTTCCAGAATAAGGAGAACGCAATCATCGCACAGTTGAAGACGATATCCGGAAGGGATTGGTTTCTTCCTAACTTCAGTTTCATAAAAATCACCGAGACTATTCTATGCCGATTATGCGCAATTGACAACACAAAAGGAGTGTTTCACAATAGTATTGAAAAAGGATGGTATACGTTTGATGAAAGAAAAGATGGCGATTCGGATATTTGATGATTATTACTATGTAGGAGACGAACACGTAGGATTTCATATTCTGAAAACCGAAGAAGGACTGGTCATGTTTGATGCCATGACGACACCGGATGCGGATGAAGTGTATCTGATTCCGGGATTAGAGAAGCTGGGATTAGACAAGGAAAGAATCAATACCATTTTCTTAACCCATGGTCATTTCGATCATTATCTGGGTGCGGAACACGTACGGTTGCGTACCGGATGTGAGGTATGCCTGAGTGCGGAAGACTGTATCTTTATGGTATCCTGCCTGGATAACAGGGATAAGGGACAGGAAATGCCGCATATTACGAAAATTATCAAGGACGGTGACGTGTATACGTTCGGTAAGCATGATGTTTATGTGATGAGTGCGCCGGGGCATACGCCGGGATGTCTGAATTATTCCTTCCCGGTACATGATAAGGGTGTACAACACCGGGCGATGATGCTGGGTGGTTCGGCCGTATTCGGACCGGGAAGATATCCGGGTAAGGAAGGCTATCCGTACAGTGCGCAATATGCATCTGAGCAGGCACTGATTTTCGCGGCAACCTTGCTGAAAACGTGGGAATACGTGAAGGAACATCACTGTGACGTGTATCTGACAGCGCATCCGTTTGGCAGCGATTTGCT
>JABUSI010000044.1 GCA_021442745.1 Erysipelotrichaceae bacterium
CCACGGTTGAACAGCTTCCTGATGTCTTCTTCGTTGTATTCCGGCTTGTTTCCTAGCATAATGGCATCAATGGCTTCTCTGTAGGTACGAATGATGGAAGCGACGTATTCCGGTCGTTTCATCCGCCCTTCTACTTTCAAACTGCTGACGTTGGTATCCAGTAATTCTTTCAGACGAGGTAAAGTATTCAGGTCCTTCGGACTTAACAGATAGGAATCCTTCAGATCCATCTTTTTTCCGTCTTTGTATAAGTCATACGTAAACCGGCATGGTTGTGCGCACATACCGCGGTTTCCGGAACGATTCTGTGTTACCGATGATAAATAACACTGTCCGGAATAACTGACACATAAGGCACCATGTACAAACGTTTCGATTTCCACGCCTGTTCTTACCATTTCTTTCATCAGTTCCAATGGTGTTTCCCGGGCAATAACGATACGTTGGACACCTAAACTTTTAAGATACTTTACCGCATTCAGATTGTGTGCGTGCATCTGAGTGGAAGCGTGTACGGCGCAATCCGGTAACCGTGTCCGTAACAACCACAACAGACCGAAATCCTGTACAAGGATAGCATCTGCACCATGCTCATATAAGAACTTTGCGTATTGATACGCCTCTTCGATTTCGTTTGTGTACAACATGGTATTCATTGTCACGTATACTTTTACATCGTACGCATGACAATAAGAGATCGCTTCAACGATCTCTTTTTCATTAAAATTATTGGCATATGCCCGTGCACCGTATAATTGTCCGGCTAAATACACGGCATTCGCTCCGTTTTGTACGGCAGCAATCAATGCTTCTTTGCTGCCGGCAGGTGCCAGTAATTCCACATCAGGCATTATAAATCTCCGATAAACAATTGCAGTTCATGGTGCGCCTGTTCCGGATGGAAGGTATTATCCATCAGGTCAACATCGAGAATCACAGAACTCTTGATATTCAGTTCACGGACTTCATCCATCATGATTGCCCACGCTTCTTCCTTGTTTGCCTTGGAATAGGTAATACATAAATACGTACCTTCCGGGATTGTCATAATGCTTTCGACATCGGTATCGAAATCCAGGTGAATGGTCTTATATAACGCAATCTGAGTCGGTTCCTCATCTTTTGTATACTGGTACAGCATACCTTGTTCATACGCAGGTGTCAGGTTGTTTGACACAATCTGCAATTCCAGGTTTGCCCGCTCTTTCGTGTAGTAGTTGTTGATTTTATGCGATAACACAGGAGATGTCACAATGGAACGTTCCTCCACTTCTCTCTGGTAAACGTCCGATGTGGTAACCAAAACGTCAGCCGTCGCAATCTGTGTGGAGATAATGTCAATGTTGTTGATGTCTGCCTGTAATGTATCAATTTCATCGACCATCTGGTTTCTTACGGTTGTAAGAAGGTCTTTCAAGGCATCCATATCTTTGGTGTCAAATACCTTCTTCAGATCTTCCAACGGCATATTGATATGTTTTGCATAACGAATAACATCAAAATAAAACAACTGTTTCTCACCATAATACCGGTAGTTGGATTCTTTATTGACGAGTTCCGGTTTCACTAAACCGATTTTATCGTAATGTCTTAATGCGTTAATGGTAAAGCCGGTGATTTTCGAAACTTCACCAATCGAAAATTGTTTTCTCATAGATGTCCCTCTTTGAAACTATCGTGTTCCTATATAGTCTACTATTGCGTGTAACAAAGCGCAAGCAATTACCCTCGTAAATGT
>JABUSI010000188.1 GCA_021442745.1 Erysipelotrichaceae bacterium
TATAAGCGCAGTTACAATTCCGTGACCCTGGAATGGGAAACACAGGAAAACGTAACGGGATACTACATCTACCGGGCAACGTCTGCAACAGGTAAATTAACAAAGATTGCGACGGTACCGATGGGAACGGAAACATATACCGATAAGAGTTTAACAACGGGTAAGACGTATTACTACGCAATCCGTGCATATTACACAAGACAGAATGGCACAAAGACAATTTCCGCTTATTCCGAGCGGGTAAAGGGCAAAGCGGTTCCGTTTGCGCCTTCTTATGTGCAGACGGAAGCTAAGACGAAGGCAATCAAAGTTTTATGGGGTAAGGCATCGGGTGCCAGCGGGTATGAAGTATACCGTGCGACCTCTTATGATGGTACGTACAAGAAGGTGGCAACCGTAAGTTCGAAGGATACGTATTACACCAACAAGTCATTGACGGCCAATAAAGTTTACTTCTATAAAGTACGTGCATATCGTACGGTCAGCGGTAAGAAAGTATATTCTTCCTATACAACACCGGTAAAGGGATATGCCAATCCGTCGGCACCGACGGAACTGAAGACGTCCGTTGTGTCTTCTTCGGCATTGAAGATTTCCTGGAAGCAAGTATCCGGTGCGTCCATGTATGGTATTTACAGGTATGACGGATCTGAATATGAACGGATCGGATGGTATCTGGATAACGGCTGGGACGGGTATGAAACCTATGATACAACCGATATGAGCGGTCCTTCTATATGGGGTCATCTGACAGAGAAAGAAGAAGAAAATACCTATGCGTTTGTGGATTACAACTGTGAGTTCGGTAAGGAATACCAGTACAAGGTGAAGGCATTCGGTAACGTATATTACGATGAGGAATTGCTTGGCTTCACGGAAAGTTTCTACAGTTCTTCCGTCACGGCGAAAACGTCCGTCAAGGTTGTCAGATCGAACCGTTACAACTATCCGGTGAGTCTGGTGGAAGTTACGCCGTTCTTTATGGCAGATGCCGAGGAAACCGGTTATCAGCTGCAGCGGAAGACGTCTTCCGGAAGTTATAAGACAGTGTATACCGGACCAAGTGCAGGCAGGATGCATGGTAACGAGTTCGTTGTGGACAATACGTTCAAACCGGGTTCCACCTACTACTATCGCGTACGTGCTTACGTTGTAAAGGATGGTGTGACGACGTATTATCCGTGGAGTTCTTCCAAGAAAATCACGTACACGATTCTGGATTACGCGGGTACAAGCAAGTGGCCGAAGATGATGTATCTGTCCGATCACGATGATATCGACCAGGGAGGCTATATCCGTGTAACCAAAGCCAGTGTCAGTGCTTACAATATCGATAAGGAAAACTGGACGGGAGATTTCAAGTTCACATTTACTTACGATAAGAGATATACACCGGATACCGTCAACAGAGGAGAGTTTGAAATGCTGACGATGGATGGATCATGGATTATTGATTTCACGGTTGGCAAACTGGCAAAGACCGGAACGTTTACCGTATGGGTACGGGAAAAGGAGCTGGATGTCTACGGGTATTGCATATTGAATGATATGCCGGGCGTCAATCTTCCCCTTGGAGAGGATTCGATAGAGTTTACCATTTATGAAACGGATTCCAAGCAGGAACCGTTACCAGGAAACTAACAAGTCACAAAAAAAGGTTATCAGCAAAAGTTGATAACCTTTTGTGACTATTATATACTTGAAGTATCCAAGGGGGTACATTGTA
>JABUSI010000160.1 GCA_021442745.1 Erysipelotrichaceae bacterium
AAATTTTTATCCTGCTGTCCCGGTCATTCATTACCTGTACTGATTTGCTTTTTTTCGAAGCTCTATTCTACAACAACTCGTTATTGATATCATCCTTCACTGCCAGACGGTGTTCCTCTTCCTTGATTTCCCAGTGAATCAGAAACGTTAAGGCTGCCCGTAACACTATGACGGCACCCAGTACCATCAGTTCATTCCATTCCCGCACAATAACCGTACGCATGACTTCTCCGCCTAATTTAAACTGCAAGGCCAGTGAAATCCCCTGTGCTAACGATAACCGTACCGAAGGGTCCTTGTGAATGATTTTGATTACACTCTTGAATCCGGATACCAGAATGACAACGACCCCGATGTATTCCATAATAACCACGCCGTACTGGATTACCGTTTCCAGTGTTGATTCGAAAAAATGCAGTAAATTCATACCCTGTCCCTCCGCTTTTTCCACAGTATACCATATGAAAAAAGGACATCTCAAGATGTCCTAATCATCTAAACAATCCATGACTTCCAGAATCCGGTTCAGATCTTCAATTCCGTTGTACTTGATTTTGATCTCTCCGTTGGAAATCTTTACGGTTGTACCCAATCTCTTGGTTAAAATACTCTGTACGTTTTCCAGATCCGGATCACTCTTCTTTACGGTCGGTTTCTTCACGGTCGGATTTTTGACTTCCTTGACCATTTGTTCCACTTTCCGTACAGACAAGCCTTCCTTCTGAATCTGATTGGCAATTTCAATCACCTTTTCGTCATCTTCCAGAGTAATCAGAGGACGAACCTGACCCATCGTCAGTACCTTATCGGATACCATCTGCTGTACTTCTTTCGGAAGTTTCAGCAAGCGCATCTGGTTGGTAACGTGTTCTCTGGATTTGCCGACCCGTTTTGCCAGCTGTTCCTGCGTATATCCCAACCGCTGAATCAGCGTTTCATAGGACATCGCTTCTTCAATCGCACTCAAGTCTTCCCGCTGAATGTTTTCCAGCAGGGAAATTTCCATCATCTGTTCATCGGTAAAGTCTCTGACAATCGCCGGAATGGTTGTCTTGCCGGCCATTTTACTGGCACGCAACCGCCGTTCCCCGGCAATCAGTACGTAACCGAAATCCGTTTTCTTTACCAGTACCGGGGTAATGATTCCGTGTTCGGTAATGGAATCTGCCAGTTCCTGCAAGGCTTCTTCGTTAAACTGTTTCCGCGGCTGGTACGGGTTGACCTGAATGTCATCGACGTTCAGTTCCTGTGTCCCGCCGTATTGTTTCGGGTTCCGCTGGATTTCATCAATCGTTTCCAGTAATCCGTCCGCATCCGTTCCGAAAATAGCGGACAGTCCCTGGCCTAATTTACGTTCCTTTGCCATGTTATTCACCCTGTGCCTTGCCGCTGTTTCTGCTGATCAATTCCTTAACCAGCTGCGCATAGGCTTTCGCACCGTCGGAATGCAGATCGTAATCGAAAATACTGCGGGATTGTGACGGAGCTTCCGTTAACTTTACGTTTCTCGGAATGATGACGTTATACGTACTTCCCTTGAAATATTCATGAATTTCTTCCGCAACTTCCCGGCAGATATTCAACCGCTTGTCATACATCGTCAGCAGTACGCCTTCAATCGTCAGTTCCGGATTAAACAGCCGTTTTACCAGACGAATCGTCCGTAACAGCTGGGTAATTCCTTCCAGGGCATAGTATTCACACTGTACCGGAA